>DASQID010000494.1:0-9320 GCA_035631775.1 Acidobacteriota bacterium | reverse complement strand
TTTACTCCAACGTGAATCCCAACGTGGATCACCCCCGATGGAGTCAGGCCAAGGAAAGGCGGCTCGGCGACTTTTTTAAGCGTCCCACGCAGCCGTTTAACGGATACGGCGACCAGGTTGCCCACATGTACGCGGGCGTGGATTTGCGCAAGAATTTCTGACTTCTGATGGAGTCCTATGTCATCGGTTCTTTCAAAGAAATGGATCAAGGCGGCGATTTTCCTTTTGTGCCTCGCACCCGTCGGACGGCTCTCGTGGCTGGCCCTGCGGGGCGGGCTCGGCGCAAATCCTATCGAATACGTCACCCATGACACCGGCGACTGGACACTGATCTATATAGTCCTGACGCTCTCCATCACACCAGCCCGCAAGCTGCTTGCGCAGCCTCAGCTGATCCGATTCCGCAGGATGTTGGGGCTTTTTGCTTTCTTCTATGGCTGCCTTCACTTTTCGACCTACCTGATTCTGGACAAGTTCTTTGATATCTCGGAAATATTGCAGGACGTGGGCCGTCGCAGGTTTATCGCCATAGGCTTAACGGGGTTCGCGTTGATGATCCCTCTGGCCCTCACTTCCACGGCAGGTTGGATCCGGCGGCTGGGAGGCAGACGCTGGCAGATGCTCCATCGTCTTGTTTACGCTACCGCCGTTTGTGGCGTCATCCCACTATTATTGGTTGGTCAAATCCGACACTCGCAAGCCGGTGAGTTACGGAATTGCCGTGCTTCTGCTGCTTGGATATCGCCTCGCCGTAATGCTGAAGGGACAATCGTTGAAATCGGCAGGCCTGCGCGCTCGTTCCCGGTTGCACGGAACCTCATCGAGCCATGAGCCTATCGAAAGCCCCGGGAATAACCCACTGCGAAACTGGTATTACTCTGGATGAATGTACGAGGGATCAAGATGGTCTAGGTCGCAGTCGGCACATTGGGATTGACGCTGAGATTCCAAACATCAACAGGAGAAAAGCTATGAGAAAGCAAATTGCAGCTCTGGTCCTGGCGGCGGGCATGTGCTTGGGGCTCGCAAGCAGGTTGACCGTGGCCGCCATGCCTGCTCCGCAGGACGACAAGATGCAGAGCCAGGACAAGATGAAGGATGAGAAGATGAAGGACAGTAAAATGACTGGCGACAAGATGAAAGACGAGAAAATGAAGAAGGACAAGATGGAGGACAAGCAGTAAGCTGTCGTTCTCGCAGGCGGAGAGACGGAATCCGTAGCCCGGCTCTCTCACTCCACCACTATTGCGTTGCTGGAGTTGACCTTGTTCCTTCGTCCACAGTCTCGCATGGCTGATTTTGAAGCGGCGGCGATGCCTCATCTCGCTGACCTTTACCGGTCCGCCTCTTTTCTTGTGCATAACTCATTGGATGCGGAGGACCTGGTGCAGGAGGTTTACCTGGAGGCTTGGAAGTCCTTCCATCGCTTCGCAATGGGAACAAACTGCCGGGCATGGCTCTTCAGGATCATGTTTCATCGCCTCCACCACCTCAGGCGACGCCTTGTTAAGACTTCGAAGGTGGAGGCCTTCGCCTGCCCGTTGGACGAGGATATGCACATGGCTGTGCCGCAAGTTCCACAAGACATCCGGGATGACGACATCCTGAGCGCCTTGGAGAGAGTCCCGCTCGAATTTCGCGAGGTCGTGCTCATGGCAGACGTTGAGGACTTCTCCTATAAGGAGATCGCGGCGATCCTGAAGATCCCGCTTGGCACGGTAATGTCGAGGTTGAGCCGGGGAAGAAGACTTCTGAGGGAAGGGCTTGCGGATGTGGCACGTACTTACGGAATCCGACCGGGCAGCGAGAGTGGAGGTGAGTCCGCATGAGTACGATCAACTTCGGATCGAAACAGTGCGAACGGATACGTGGGCAACTGGATGCGTATCTGAGCAACGAGCTTCTCGTGGAAACCACCGGAGAGGTGGCAAAGCACCTGGCAAGTTGTGCGGCCTGTTCGCGCGAACTTGAATCTCTGATGCGTGTGCGCGATGCGCTGCGCGATGCCGTCGGGAAGAAACTCCCTCCTGAGCATCTCAGCGCGGCGGTGCGCGCGCGTATCAAGAGTGCGCGACCGGCGTTCTTTCCTTTCCTCCAAGCCGCTCCGGCATGGGCGATAGCACTGGCGAGCATAGCCTTCGTGATCCTCGCCGGCGTTGCCGGCCAACAATGGTTGAAGGTCAGGAGTGGCAGGCAAATGATTGCCGCGGTCCTGACCCTCGGGGTCTCGGACCATCTCCACTGTGCAATCCGGGCCCACAATTATCCTGAGGTTGCCCATCTGCCCGATGAACTCAGCAAGAAGTTGGGGCCGCGTTACGCCGGACTCCTGCCGGTGGTTGAGGCAAAACTCCCCGGCTTCCAAATTCTCGAGGCCCATATCTGCTCCGTCCCGGGTAGTCCACGGAAGTATGTCCACTTCATTGCGCGCGGGCGAGGAACGATTCTCTCCGTGATCCTCACCAGACGCGCGGGCGAGAGTCTGCCAGCGGGGAGATTTCTGGTAGCCAGCACTTCCGGCGGCGTCGACCTCTATGACGCAACACTGGAGGGCATGGGCGTCGTAGGCTTTGAAACAACGGACTATTTGGGGTTTGTGGTCTCCGATCTCGGCCGGGACGAGATGGTCCAGCTCACAAGTCCGCTTGTTCCGCCGCTGTGCGATGCTCTGAACGCCAGAACCGAGAGCGGCGCGCTCCCGCCGCCGCAGTCATTATCTTCCTAGTCGGGTAGGCACCCGCCTCAGATTCCGACCTCGATCTTTGAAGATCACCTCAACTTGGTCTCTTCTGCCCCACTCAGGGAAGCCATTTCCGGCCACCCCTTCTTCGGACTGATTCCTAACTGACGGTAGTCATTTGCATTTCACTGTGGCCCATGATCAACGAATCAATGCGTTATCTCCCGAGGAATAAATGCGGCATCAATTGGTATTTCACGATTGCAACCGGGCAACAAGTCCTTTTGGGCTGCCGTATTCGACCAATGGGATTTTGACGGCCCATCTCGGGAAAAAAAGAACTGTCGCACCTCTGGGGTGCGGAGTAATTGGATTATGGAGGTTAACAGCAATGTCTTTAGTCAAGTGTAACCACACGCTTCGCTCTCTCTCGGCATCGACAGTACTCGCGCTGCTGATGCTCGTGCCGCAAACGGGCCTGGCTGAAGGCCGGTCCGGCAATGTTTATGTACCGACCAATCAGCCGACCGGCAACTCCATCATGGTCTTCCACCGCGATGCGGCTGGAGCGATCACGTTTGTGGAAAGCGTTGCCAGTGGGGGCATTGGCGCCGGGACAGGGGGCGACCCCTTGGCTTCACAAGGCGCGGTGGTCTTGAGTCGCGACAACCGCCTGCTCTTTGCTGTCAACGCCGGGAGCGACTCTATTTCCGTGTTTGCGGTCTCAGGTGACCAACTCGTTTTGTTGGATACCGTCGCCTCGGGCGGCACGCTGCCCGTGAGCCTGACAGTCCGGGGCAACCTGCTTTACGTTCTCAATGCCGGAGGTACTCCGAACATCTCGGGATTTACCATTGAATCGAGGACGAACCGGCTGATCCCACTAAGCGGCTCAACGCAGAGCCTTCCGGGGGGCGTCGCGGCGATGCCGGCTCAAGTGTCCTTCAGCCCGGATGATAGCGTGCTAGTTGTCACCGAGAAAGGGACCAACAGGATTGACACATTCGCCGTCGAAGACGATGGAGTTGCTAGTCCGAGTCTCTCCTTTCCTTCCAGCGGGTCAACGCCGTTTGGGTTCGCCTTTAGCCACGACAATGTTGCGATCGTTTCCGACGCCGGCAGTGGTGCTCTTTCTTCTTATGCGGTGGATGAGGAGGGCAACCTGGACTTGGTAACTCCAGCGCTCAGCGACACTCAGGCCGCACCCTGCTGGGTTGTGGTACCCCGGAACGGCCGGTTCGCCTATACGGCAAACGCGGGGAGCGGAACCATTTCCAGCTACGCTGTCGGGGAAAACGGCAATCTCGCGCTGCTTGACGCGGCAGCAGGTTCCGTGGCCCACGGAAGCGCTCCGACCGACATGGCATTGAGCAACAATAGCCGCTTCCTTTACGTTCGCAACGGCGGGAATGGAACCATCAGCGGCTTCCGTCTTAACGCTGATGGCAGTCTGACGCCGGTTTCCACGATTGGTGGCCTGCCGGCCGGCACCCAGGGGATTGCTGCGCGCTAGCTGCGATCAAGAGCAGGGGAGAGGAGTGATGAGCGCGCTCTCGAGCTTTTCTCCGGCCATAGATTTCACAGGATATCGCCAGATCTCTGCGACCTTCATATGGGAGTTCCTATCCACCGGCTGACTCGCACCAGCCGCGCGAGCGCCGGGCGTCTTTTCATCTGACGCCCGGCCCGTGTCTCGGAAATTACGAGGTCTTGTGGGCGACCTTGCGAAGAGGAGAAGCCACCTTCTCATCGTAGAATCGGCGAATGCCGGACGCGATCTCGTCGAGGCAATCTTCCAGCGCAAAGTGCCCTGAGTCGAGGCGGTGCATTTCCGCATCAGGCAGATCCCGCAGATACGCCTCGCCGCCTTCAGGGGTAAAGAAGATATCGTTCTGCCCCCAAAAGATCAGTGTCTTTGGCTGGCGCTCGCGGAGAAGCCTCTGCCATTGTGGGTAGAGCTCTACGTTTTTCCGATAATCGTAGAATAGGTCCAACTGTGCGCGGCGAGCATTCGGCCGCTCCATAAAGCGGAAGTCCATGTTCCAGTTGTCCGGACTGATCAGCTCGGGGTGCTTGTGACCGTGGAGATAGGCCATCTTGATACCTTCGAGCTGCAGAAATGGCATCAGCGCCTTCTCGCTTTCAGGGCCAGGGTGCTTCCACAGCGCGTGCCTGATTCCATCCCAGGCAGGCGTGAATCCTTCCTCATAGGCATTGGAGTTTTGCAGAATGAGCCATTCCGCCCAACTCGGGTGGCGGCTGATGACTCGCATGCCGACGGGGCCGCCGTAGTCGTGCATAAAGAGTCCAAAGCGGCCGAAGGATGTCTTGATCAGCAAGCCCTCGACGATCTCGGAAAGCCGATCGAAGGTATAGGCAAACCTGGCAGGATCGGGCAGATCCGTATTGCCGAATCCCGGATAGTCCGGGGAGATAACGTGGAACCTGTCCGCCAGGGCCGGTATCAGGTTGCGAAACTGATGGGAAGATGCCGGGAAGCCTCCCAGCAATATGATCTTGGGGGAATCGGCGTCGCCGGCTTCGCGGTAGAATACCGAGAGCCCGTCGACGGAGACTGTTTTGTGCTGAACCATGCATCGCTCCTCATACTTAGTTGCTCGGCGGCAGAGTGGCCCGCACATCGGGGCCGCCTCTGCGCATCGAGTTCGTTATGTCTGTTAGCGGGAGCGATCGGACAAATCTTACTTCTCGGATTGGAATATATCGGTACGCAGAGCAGCGAGGAGGCCTTCGGTATCCTCCCGGCAGGCTTCGCACTGCAACAGGTGTGTCACGACTTTGGGGAACCGGGATGCGGTGTCTTCACCGCGCAGAACGGCTTCCACGTACTGATCCAGGACCTCGAAGCACACCTCGCATCCCGGATCGGGGCTGCGGCTTCCAAGCAGGCGTTCCAGCAGTTTTGATTTCACAAAAGCCCTCCCGCCCGATGATCCTCCGTCAACGCCTCGCGCAGTTTGGAACGGGCATCGTGCAGCACCTTATAGAGCCCGCCACGGGAGCTCCCCAGCCGCTCGGCCAAGACATCAATCGGTACTTCTTCCATAACCACCGCGGTTAAGATCATACGTTGCCTGTCAGTCAGATTTTGTGCCATGGCTTCCCGAAGCAGTTTCGATCGCTCCTGTTGTTCAAGCGCGCTATCTGCAGCGAGGCAGGAACTTGCCAACTGCTCCCAGGTAGTCGCGCTCAAATCGATGCGACGATCCCTCCAGGCGTGACTTCGCAAACGACTCGAGATTTCGAGAACTACGAACTTGCTGGCCCACGTGGTAAACCGGCTGAGACCCCGAAAACTGTCGAGTTTCCGTGTGACAGCTTCCAGCGCGTCGTTGGCCGCCTGCATACACAGGTCTTCCAGTTCGGCGACGGTCTGGGGTGGCAGCTTTCCTCTCCGCCGTCCCGCCTCAGAGCGCGCCACGCGCAGCAGAAGGGTATGCAGGCGAGCCAGCGCTTCGTCGCGCAGGGGAGGCTCAGAGCGTAACGCTTCCAGCCAGTTTTCAGACTCTTTGTCCATGAGAGTTCAAAGATATTTGTAGCCTAAGGGCTGGCGCAAGAATAACTTCACATTTTGCTGCAGGCCCCCAGGCCCGCTGGCGAGGCGCGAGCGACGAGCTATACCCGGGGTGGTATGTGAGGAGCGAGCAACAAAGCCAGCGGGCCTGCGGGCCGCAGCCTGATAGGGCGCGGCGGCGGGCGGGCATCTGCGCCGCAGGCGCGACGGTGCTCGCGCCAAAATGTGAATTTATTCTTGCGCCAGCCCTTAGGGATAGCCTGTGAATAAGCGCAGATTTAAAGCCTAACAGAGCCAGCATTCAAATGGAAGTCGACCCGGGTTCAATTGCTAGTAGGCCGCTCGGGGCCAAGGCGGTAGAGCCGCCTGGCTGCCTGACTCGTTACCCACGATCGAGGCGACGAGGAGGACGATGGGAAAAGAGGATGTGCCTGCAAGGACAGGACACTATCTTGCTGTCAGCGGCTTGCGCAAGAAGTAACTCATATGCCCTGCCGGGTATTCGCCGTACTGCCCAACGGTCGCGTAGCCCATCTTGAAATAGAACTCAGGCGCCTGGAAGCTGTGGGTGCTTAGCACGATCTGTGCGCATCCGCGACGCACGGCTTCCTCCTCGGCCGCGGTCAGTATCCGTCGCCCGCGGCCCTTTCCGCGCAAGCATGCTGCTACCCACAAGAAGCGGACCTCACACGTGCCTCCCCAAGTCCAGCCGTAGAGCCCCGCGAGGATATGGCCCTCCGCATCCCGCTCAAACAGCGCCAGTGACCGCGCGTCTGTAATGCCCGTGGTCGAGCTGTTGTACTCGTTGATGCGATCCTCGAGGAATTCAACGTCCGCCGGATTGGGCTCTGTCTCGATAGTCCATGAGAGGGTGTCCATCTTCGTTGGGTCTCCTGTTTCGGCGCGCGTCATCGTGAGGCGGGACTATCCACTACACGACACAAAGTGCAAGTCCCGCCGGCGATGCTCGCTGCAGGATACAAGACCAATAGAGTGCCCGATTATTCCCGTGGATACAGAAAAATTGCGATTGCCTGCGATTCGTGACGGCGAATCCGATCATGTCCGCGTTGAGCTGAATATCCAGGGCAAGGGGGCTGCTGGTGGGTGGGAGGAACCCAGATAAAGCTGCCTCTGCCGTGGTCTTCTCCCTCCACTGCCGCGTCGTTCGCCAGCCGGGCTGTGCCGTTCGCCAGCCAGAATCATCGGTTCGCCAAGACTCTGTTGATCTTCGGGCCCATGGAACAGCATGATCGCAAACGGTGCCAAAGCTATATGTCGCGGTACAGGCGGTGTAGACTGTGGGCCAAGGGATTCGGTGTGCTCGAGCCCCCATGAATCGGGCGCCGACCCTGAGACACCAGTCGGCCGGCGGCATCGGCTGATGAAGGAAATGTTAGGATTTGGGCGTGAGAATCGAGTGTGCGCGAGATGGAAAGCTCTCCTAAACCGGCAGCCTCCGAAACAGAGCCCCAGAAGGGCGCCGAGATACGTTACCCCGGAATCGGGATGATGGCCCTGATCTGGACGGTGATCGGGGCTCTGACTTCAGTGCGATACCAACTTGTGTCGCCCTCAAAGCCAGCCGAGGGGGCCGTGGGGGAGCTTTCCTCGTTGCTCGGAGGCATTGCCTGCTACTATCCGTGGATCGCACTCACGCCTGCCGTGTTCCGGATTGAAGCAAGATTCCCGTTAGGATCCGGGAGGTGGGTGCGGAATCTGGCGCTGCTCGCGATGCTCAGCTTGCCGGTCAGCCTCCTCGCGTCTGGAATTGCAGAGCGGTACGCGACTCAAGACTGGCCGGCAATACAGCGAGGGGATTCGCAAGCTGGTCAAGGCCGGAAGCTAGCATCAGACGCAAAATCCAAAACTGGGCAGAAAGTCCTGTGGTTCTGGGAAAAATGGAAAAATGAGGACGCCACCTTATATTATCTCCGGCCGATCCGTTGGCCGCTACGAAACCATCGGGGCAATACAGAGGCTGGGGTTCCCATTTTTCCCTTAGTAGGTCGTGTCATCGAAAGGGAGTCATGCTGATGAAAGTCAAGGCACAACATATAGCACTAATCGTGACATTATCGGTCGCCTGCGTCCTTGCTGCCGATTGGCCGCAATATTATGGACCCAAGAGGGACGGCACATCCGCGGAGAAGGGCTTGTTGCGCAGCTGGCCACAGCAGAGTCCTAAGGTTCTCTGGTCGGCCCCTGTCGGCATCGGCTATGGAGGTGCGGCCGTAAGCGGCGGTAAGGTCTACCTGCTCGACAGAGACGATAAAATCGGAGACAAGATAAGATGCTTGGACCTTGCCAGCGGCAAGGAACTCTGGAACTTTGCCTATGGCGCCGTGGGCAGGTTTGACCATCCCGGCTCGCGAACCACGCCGACTGTGGATGGTGACAATGTTTATACCTGTGGGCCGAGTGCAGACCTGTATTGCATCAGCACAAGCACGCACAAACCGGTCTGGAACAAAAACATCTGGAAGGATTTCGGTGGTGGAAGCAGTGTTCCCTCCAATTTTTTTAGTGGCGGACCCCGTGAAAGTTCGCTGCCCATATGGGGAATAACTCAAAATCCATTGATTTACAGCAATCTCGTGATCGTGGCCTCGCAAACATCGCAGGCGGGCGTGGTTGCCTACGACAAATTGACAGGCGAACTTAAATGGAAATCACCCGCGCTTTCCGGAGGTGCCGGATATGTCAGCCCATCCCTAGTTAAAGTCGGCAGAGAGGATCACCTGGTCATGGTCACGGCCGCCACCGGATGGGGCCGCAATGCCAGCGGCGGCAGCGTCAACGGCATTGATCCGCTTAACGGAAAAATCTTGTGGACCTACAGCAACTGGCAGTGCGGTATTCCCGTCCCGCATGCGGTCGATGCAGGCGAAGGTCGCGTGCTCATTACAGGCGGATACCGCGCCGGTGCGGCAATGATAAAAGTTCAGAGGAAAGCCGACGGAGGCTACGAGGTGACGGAGTTGTTCAAGAACGCCAACTTCGGATCCCACACGCAGCCGCCGATCCTATACAAGGATCATTTCTACGCCCAGTACACGATCAATGAACGAAGCGATGGATTGGCTTGCATGTCGATAGACGGCC
>DASQID010000493.1:0-2569 GCA_035631775.1 Acidobacteriota bacterium | reverse complement strand
TGTCGCGAAACTCGATGAATCGCCTGTCAGGTCGGGCCCCGGAGGGGCCCAAGCAAGTATCCGGGGGCGCAAGCCCCCGGATAGGATATTGCATAATATCGAGCCCCGGCAGGGGCGAAAGGCCTTTGTACGCCATGTGCTATCTGTCGCCCCTTCAGGCCCCTTCAGGGCTCTGATCTTTCTTGACAATCCCAACCCCGGGCTGCGCTTCGCTTGCCCGGGGCTATTGACTGGCGCCCCTCCGGGGCCCTCCGGGGCGCTTTCCGCATGGCCAAGGAGTTTCGCGACAGAAACTAACTAACCCTTGATGGTCTTCGAAGAGGCGTCCCACGTGGCCATGGTCTTGTGATCCAGCGAATAGTTCGCCATGTGGCAGGCGATGGCCGTGTGATTACCGAAGACTGCGTCCTCTACCGAGGGCTTGCGTGTGCGCACCGACTCGAAGAAATTCTGGAAGTGATCCACTGTGTAATCGTAGCTCGCGGGCGCCTTAAAGACCTGCGCATCCTCGGCCACAGGCACCCTTCCCGGCGCGGGCGCGGGATGGTCCTTGCGCCAGTCAGCGAGATATTCCTTCCTAAGCTTCTCCGGCCAGCCCAGGATAGAGTAGCTTTCCGGCTGAGGGCTGGTCTCCTGAGGCGTGACGGTGAGAATGTCATTTTTGATTTCAAGGGTGCCTTTGGTACCGCAGACGCGTTCGACTGCCGGGGATTCGTTGTTCAAGTTGCAGCGCAATCCCAGGCGGAAGTCGGGATATTCGAAAAGGGTCCAGATCAGATCGGCAACATCACGCTCGTCCTTCCATCGTAGGAGTCCCCCCATGGATGCCGCACGGATCGGAGGCTGGTTGATGCCGGTGATGGTGAACATCCCGGTGAGCAGGTGCACGAAGAGATCGCCAGGCAGTCCCTCCCCGTAGTCTTTGAAGCAACGCCACCTGAAGAAGCGTTTGAGATCAAAAGGGCACTTCGGGGCGCTGCCCAGGAATCTCTCCCAATCTACGGTTTGCTCGTTGGCATCCGGCGGGATGGGATAGACCCAGGCGCCGCTCGCGTCGTTTCGATCAATCCACGCCTCGATGGCGGTCACCTGGCCCAGGTAGCCGCTGGTATAGATCTCGTGCGCCTTGGCATATATGATCGAACTGCGCGCCTGGCTGCCCACCTGAACTATACGGCCGTTCTTTTGCATGGCAGCTACCATGGCGAAGCCATCTTCCACCGTGTGCGACATTGGCTTTTCGCAGTAGGCGTCCTTCCCCGCTGAGCAGACGTCCTCGACGATCTTGCGATGCCAATGATCGGGCACTGCCACAACGACGGCATCCACATCCTTTCGGTCCAGAATAGCGCGGTAGTCCTTGGTAGTGGGCAGTTTCTTGCCCGCCACCTCCTGCGCAGCGATGAGCCTGCCGTCGTAGAGATCGCAGGCTGCGACGATCTCCACGTCCGGACAGGTGAGCGCGGCGCGCATGATGTCGCACCCCCGCACGCCGGTGCCGATCGAGGCGAAACGCACACGGTTACTGGGCGCCGACGACCGCGGAGCCGCGGAGAGGAAGTTCGGCACCAGCAGAGTTGCGTGACCGGCGGCTCCCAATGCAGCCGCTCCGGCACCGACGCGTAAGAAATCCCTTCGAGTCAATTGTTGCTTTTTCATAAGCAGGCACTCCTGTCAAGTAGCATCAATCCAGAGAGGCACCGAGAAGCCAGCCGCTCCAGTCTGCCAAAAACAAGGCACGAGGAGAAGTGATTTCCGCAAGTGAACCCCGGCGGCACCCGAGGACGCATATTCCCGCAGGACCCGGCATCGCTTGTTAAACCCGCAAAACTCAAGGCAGACTTTCTTCGCACTATCCAATGTGAGCTTGCAAATGACCAACTCTCGAAATAAGGTGCAGGAATGAACAAAGCTCACATCAAGGCCGCCTTGCCTGGAAATGCTAGGGATTTGCCTCGCGGCCGGCTAGCGCGACTGATTCTCCTGGGTATCCTCGTGCTTCCTGGTTTTTGCCTTACATGGCAAAGGGACAACGCATCGCTGGCAATCCTCAATGCCAGGATATGGACCGGTAATCCGCAGCAACCCTGGGCTCAGGCAGTCGCAATTTCTGGGGACCGTATCTTGACCGTCGGTACCGACGAGGAGATTCGCCGGACAATTCAGTCCGCGACACAGGTCTATGACGGAGGCGGAGACACAGTCACGCCGGGTTTCATAGATGCTCACTTCCACATAATGGATATCGATGCGTCGAGGGGCGAGGATCCCATCAATCTGAGATTTGTGACCACCCGTCAGGGTTTTGTCGATCGGGTGAAGAAGCGGTCCGCGAACCTGCCCGCAGGAGCATGGATTTTCGGGGAAGGATGGGATGAGCGCAAGTGGGGAGGTGAACTTCCATCGAAAGGATGGATTGACTCCATTACGCCCCAAAATCCTACCTGGCTTCTGAGAAACTTCGGGAGTGTGGGACTGGCAAATTCCGCTGCGCTCCGCGCCGCGGGAATCACACGAGATACGAAGGAGCCGCCTGCGGGGGGTATTGTGCGCGACGCAGCGGGCGAAC
>DASQID010000492.1:0-2063 GCA_035631775.1 Acidobacteriota bacterium | reverse complement strand
AAGAACCTGTGCATGAATCATCTGAACCGAGTGCGACGGCGTAGGGAGGAATCCATCGATCAGCTGATTGAGGAAGAAGGACAAGCCCCTATTCCCGTGGAGACTGTCGATCCCGAACAAAGTGTCGTCCAGAGTGACCTGGGGACGAAGATCGGCCAAGCACTACAACGGCTTCGTCCCAAGGAAAGGGAGATCATTATCCTGCAGCATCTTCAGGACTACTCGTATCAGGAGATCGCGGACCTGCTTGACATACCTATAGGGACGGTGATGTCCCGGCTGTACAGCGCACGCCGGGCCCTGCGCCGCGAGTTGGAACGCATGGGGGTGAGCTACTAGCCCATGGCCGAAGACACCTTCAAGCCCCTCCTGATGGGGTATCTCGATTCGGAATTGACGGAACTCGAAGTCCAGCGCGTGGAGGAGCACCTGAAAGAGTGTGCAGATTGCGCCGCAGAACTGCAGGAGTTCCGGAAGTTGAAGGAGGTAACGCACAATATGCGAGTACTCATGCCCGATGAGAAGTACTGGGAAGATTACTGGTCCCATGTCTACAACAGGCTCGAACGGAGGATCGGCTGGATCCTGACCTCACTGGGAGCCATCCTCCTCGCTTCGTACGGGCTATACGCCCTGGTCGAGCAGTTTCTTCTGCGAACCGGCATCCCCTTTATCGTGAGGATAGGAGTCCTGGCGCTGGTCGTCGGCTTTTGCACTCTCCTTGTTTCAGGGCTTCGAGAGCGGATATTCCTGGCCAAGTCGGATAAGTATGAAAGGATCAAACGATGATCGTAGTAACCACGGAGAGCGTCGCAGCAAAGAGGGTGACGCGCACCCTCGGCGTCGTCAAAGGCAACACGGTGCGGGCGTGCCATTTGGGCGAGGACATAATGGCCTTCGTAAAGAACCTCGTGGGTGGGGAACTCGGTGAGTACACCGAGGTCATTGCACAAGCGCGGGAACAGGCTCTCGATCGCATGGTGCAGGAGGCCAGAGAACTGGGCGCCAACGCGATCCTGGGGTTGCGCTTTTCAACGTTTTATGTCACTCAGGGCGCCGCTGAGATCATGGCCTACGGTACCGCAGCCTTCGTGGAGGATCTTCCTTTAGGTTCGACGCAGTAATCCGCTGGCGAGGCGCGAGCGACGAGCTATACGCAGGGTGGTATGTGAGGAGCGAGCACCAAGGCCTGCGGGCCGCAGCCTGATAGGGCGCGGCGGCGGGCGGGCATCTGCTTCGTTGCCGCTCCTCGACGATGTACACCGACATGGCCTGCGTCGCGGCGCCTTGCATCTGCCCACCCGGCGCTCGCGCCAAAGTGCAACCTTTATTTATTGACAGGCCCTTAGCCAAATTGTGAAGGCATTTTTGCGCGGTGCCTTAGCCCTCACGGAGAAGACACAATCAGCAGGGAAAGCAGACAGCGCTTCCCTGGTGCAAGTTCGGCACCTCAAATCGGGCTGTCTGAGCCTGGAAATCTCCATTTTGAGCCCAAAAACACCAAGATTCTGGCTACAATATCATTGCCATGCAGTGAAATACGGGGCGGTGTTTCTTGCATCCAGACGAAACTTTTTTGATTAACGTGAATCAACACTTGTGAGCTCAGTTTTGGCAAAGCGAGTTTCGAACGCCGGTGGCGCCACGGTTGACCCTGCCGTCCTGGTTCAATGGATCAAGAAGGCTAAGAGAGGAGACCTCGCCGCCTATCAGCAGATTTACGACGTCTTTGCGCGCAAGGTCCTGAACTTCATCTACCGGATGGTGAATTCCGCCCCGGAAGCTGAAGACCTAACCCAGGAGACCTTCGTCACGGTCTATCAGAAGCTGTCTGCGCTCAAAGACGATTCGAGATTCGAGCCATGGCTGTTTCGTATCGCCCGAAATTTTGTGTATCAGAGGTATCGCACGCGCTCTCCGGCGACAATCTCCGTGGATGCCTTGGACGAGGATGGCCAGCCTCTCACCCAACTCGTGGACGCCAGGAAGAACCCGGACGAGGCCTTCCAGGCTCAAGAACTCGAGAATGTGGTGCAAGGGGTCATCAACAGCCTGCCCGAGAA
>DASQID010000491.1:0-3272 GCA_035631775.1 Acidobacteriota bacterium | reverse complement strand
CATGCCAGAAAGGTGCGCTCGGCCGCCAGATAGTCGCGCACGTCGGCGTTTCGTTTCCCATCTGTTATCGCGTTCATCTGATTGCGTGAGCGGACAGTGATACCATTGATCAAAACTTTTAGCAGGCGATTGTCTATAGTTCAGCAAGAGCCCGATGCACGAGGTAAACCGCAATCGATCCTTCACCTACTGCCGAGGCCACGCGTTTCACGTTGCCGGATCGAACATCGCCAACGGCAAACACACCGGGGAGACTCGTTTCGAGCATCTGAGGAGGACGCGCAAGCGGCCAGGCGAGAGAACCATTGGACCCCGCCGATGCATCAAGATCCCGCCCGGTAAGAATGAACCCCTTGTCGTCGAGAGCGAGACAACCGCGCAACCATTCCGTTCTGGGGGATGCTCCCGTCATGATGAACACGTGGCGAATGGCATGGGTTGAAGTTTCGCCGGTTTGTTTGTCAATCCAACCGACGCTTTGCAGGTGATCGTCGCCGTCCAAGCTCACTATTTCTGTTTTGTAGTGGGGCTCGACGGCGGGATTCTCCGTGATCCGTTGGATCAGGTAGCGGGACATGCTTTCCGCCAATCCTCCGGAACGCACCAGCATGTACACCTTTCGCGCTGTCTGTGATAAGAAGACGGCCGCCTGCCCGGCAGAATTCCCGCCGCCCACCACGATCACGTCTTCGCCCTCACACAGTTGCGACTCCATGTATGTGGCTCCGTAGTAGACACCCTGACCTTCGAACTTCTTCAGGTTGGCGAAGGCTGGCTTGTTGTATTGAGCTCCGGTTGCAATCACAATAGCGCGCGCCGAGAGGACGGCGCCGTCATCCAAAACCAGCCGATACGGACGGCGATCGCAATCCAGCCTTACAATGCTGTGTGCAACCATCAGGTGCGCGCCAAATTTCTGGGCCTGATGCAGCGCCCGCGAGGCTAGCTCCAGCCCAGAAATTCCGGTCGGGAAGCCCAGGTAATTTTCTATCTTGGAGCTCGATCCCGCCTGGCCGCCCGGAGCTTCGGTCTCGATCAGCAAAGTCTCCAAGCCTTCGGACGCGGCATAAACGGCTGCTCCGAGTCCAGCGGGCCCGGCGCCGACGATAACTATGTCGCGCACCTGCGAGTTGTCGACACTGACGTTCAGACCCAGGCAATCTGCGAGCTCCTGCGTGGTAGGGTTGCGTAGAATCGTTCGGCCATCACAAATGACAACCGGAATTTCCTCTACCTTGACGGCAAAATGGTCCAGCAGTTCCTGCGACATCTTGTCGGTATCGAGGTCAACATAGGTGTGCGGGTGACCATTGCGGGTCAGAAACTCGCGCAGACGGAGCGTATCGGCCGAGTGGCGCGATCCCATCAAGATCACGTTGCCGAGGTTGTACCTGATCAGCGCGAGCCGGCGCAGGATGAACGCCCGCATCAAGATCTCGCTGAGTTCGGCGTCGCGTGCAATGAGAGCCCGCAGGGCCTCGACGTTCATCTCCAGGAACTCGCCAGCCTCCGTCACTCGGCCGAGCACAAGGCATCGCTGCCCCGAGATCATGCTGAGTTCACCAGTGAATGCGCCCGGACCGTGTGTGGTGATCAACCGTTCTCCCGCGTAGGTAGGCTGCACAATCTCCATGCTCCCGGAGAGCAGAGCAAAGAATGGGATGCCCGTATCGCCGGGACGAAACAATATATCGCCGGGCTGAACTAGCCGGAGTTTGCTTCCGGGGCGCAGACGACTGATCTGCGCCGCAGTCAGGACCGGAAAAGTTTGTGTACCGGCATCGAGGGCACTGAGTGCAGGCAGGGAAGACATAAGTTTGTCCCATCTATGCAGCGACTGTCAGTAACAGATGATCCGAGCCGCTCTCTGGGTTCAAAGACACCTTGACCCACATCCCTGGCGACGAACTTCATTCCTCATCATTCAGGTACTCGAGGGGAACATCGTCTTCCGGGACTTCGCGGGTCTTAACCTCGGAAACGTCAGGGTCCTTGGCATTTTCCACGCCATAGACCGCCTCGGCTTCGAGCGTGTTGCCTTCTTCGACGAGCTCTTCAACGCTCTCGGAATCCGCACTGGCCGTGCCCGAGATCTGCTGAGTATCACCCGACTGCCCAGCCGATGCTGGACCCAATTCATTCTTTCTAGGCTTTCTGGTCTTCTTCATAACTGCTCCTTACACTTTGCGTTTTTCTTTAAGAAACGTTCCTTCCTGAAGTTCCGTGAATGCCTGTCGCAGTTGTTCCTGGGTGTTCATTACGATCGGGCCATACCACGCGACCGGTTCTTCGAGTGGCTTTCCCGAAACCAGCAGAAAGCGGATTCCGTCATCGCCAGCTTGCACCGTTACCTCGTCGCCTCGATCGAACAGGACAAGGGAACGGTTGTCTGCCTCTACGGGAGGCGTCGTATCCGCCCACTTGATGGCCTCTGTAGGCACCGCCAGTGGACCCGAGGCATTGCAGAACTTTCCGGCTCCTCCAAATACATAGGCGAATGCATGGCGCGTGGTCTCGACGGGAAGAGTCTTTCGCTTGCCCGGAGAAACCGACACG
Organism: Acidobacteriota bacterium; assembly: GCA_035631775.1. Lineage (GTDB taxonomy): Bacteria > Acidobacteriota > UBA6911 > UBA6911 > UBA6911 > DASQID01. The sequence goes on along the minus strand of DASQID010000491.1, from coordinate 716 downwards.
TCGAGATAGATTGGGTCGGCAGCGACTCCATCCACCGGGCCGGTCTTTCCCCAGAATTTCCCGCAGACGACGCGCACATGTGTGCCATCGTCATCGGTAATTTCAGGAACGTCGGCAGCCTTCACTTCCTGGTAGCGTGGAGAAGTCATCTTGAGCGCTGCCGGAAGATTTCCCCACAATTGAAATCCGTGCATTCGCCCAGCACGATCGCCCTTGGGCATTTCCTGATGAATGATGCCGCTGCCTGCCGTCATCCATTGCACGTCGCCGGAGCCGATGACTCCCTTATTGCCGATGCTGTCGCCGTGTTCAACCGTTCCGGCGAGAACGTAGGTGATGGTTTCGATTCCGCGGTGCGGATGCCAGGGGAAGCCCGCCACGTAGTCCTCCGGCACATCATTGCGGAAGTCGTCGAGCAGAAGGAACGGATCGAAATCCTTCGTGTTGCCAAAGCCGAATGCCCGGCGGAGATGTACCCCTGCCCCTTCGAGAGTCGGTTTCGTCTTGATCACTCGCTGAATCGGTCGGATCGACATATGCAACCCGTCTTGTTCCCGGTACTGCCCGCATCTCGCCTTTAGGCGGCATCGTTTTTGCGACTGCTAGACGAGGCGCTTCGGAAACCCTCCATTTCAGCCTCGATTTGCAGGCTCAGGAGATCTCGTGAAATTGTCGCCACAGCGAAAGTGCGTCCATTCAGCTTGTAGGAGACGGCG
>DASQID010000490.1:0-8797 GCA_035631775.1 Acidobacteriota bacterium | reverse complement strand
CGGGCAAGCGCAGCGCAGCCCGGGGTCTCTCGTCCCACTCGACCAAAGCCCCGGGCGACAGAACTCCGGAACACGACCGACATTCTGTCGCCTCTCCAGGGCTCTCCACTTCCTCGATTCCCAACCCCGGGCTGCGCTGCGCTTGCCCGGAGCTATTGGCTGTGCGCCCTTCCAGGGCGCGGGCTTGCTGTTATGGTTGATCCCTGTATTTCCATGTCTCAACTTGTCCAACCAACGCCGGAACGGCAAAGCCCTTTCGAGTCTCACCGCCAGAGGCAGGGGTTTACCTTAATCGAATTACAAATGCAGAATGACGAATGACCAATAAAAAAAGCCGGCGAGACAATCATCATTCGACATTCGGAATCCGTCATTCGTCATTTTCATCACCGTACGTCGTAGCGGGCGAGCGCAACGTAAGCCATCCCGGCCGCTGCCAGGAACCAGATGAGCAGAATCGCAAGGTCCGTACCCCGCAGGCTGTCGCGAACGAGTGAGTGGGGCAAACGGAACTCCGGCAGCTGAGCCGGATTCACCATGCTGCTCATGCCCATGGAAATGCCGCCCGACGGATAAACATCCAAGTGGATCTTGCTGAACAATTCATTCCGCAGGATCTCCCTGTATCGCTCCGCTTCCGCGTTGAACCAGCTCTCTTCGCGAATCCCGGTGTCGGCCATTTCCGTTATGAAGCTGACGAAAGCTCCTGCAGGAGAGAGGCGCGCCATTCTCAGACTCAGCGCGACTTGCGACGCCTTGCGGGCACGATAGTCGTCTTCGAGTCTCCTTATTGACTGGCCCAGACGTTCTTCAAAGGGTGTGGCAATTTCGTTCCGCTTCTTTTGCCAGCCCTCGTCCTGAATTCCCGAGTTCTTCCGCAGTGCCTCCTCCAGCGCCCTGCCCTTTTCGAATTCCATGCCGTTCTCGACGCTCACCTTTTCCAGCCATGTCACCTGTCGCGACTTCACCGGTTGCCACAGCTGTGCGGCCAGGGAAGCGGTCCTTGGCAGCACGAGGACCGTGGTGAGCCAGATCGCGAGCGAAAGCACCAGCGCGGCGTAAGTGGTGGACACGAGAGAAGAAACCAGCAGACCCATCAGAAAGAACACGGCGATGTAGAGGAATGACATGGCGAGAATCCAGGCTGCGCGGGTAAGGAAATCGCCGGAGAATATGTTCAGTCCCGAGACCTGCAAAATCAGGATGCCGAGCAGAAAGGAACACAGCAGCGGAATGGCCAGGGTGATGTAGCCGCCGGCCAGTTTGCCTGTTGCCAGTACTGCCCTACCCACGGGATTGGACAGGATGCTGCGCAGAGTGCCTTGCTCTTTCTCGCGCGTGATTGCGTCGAAGGAAAGGAGGACTGCAAAAAGGCTGAAGATGAACTGGACGACAAACAGGTAATCGATGCTCCCAAACAATCCGCTGGAGGACTGCACGTCCAGGGGAGCCCCGTACTCGACACTGTTCTTGCCGACGACCAGGTGCCGCGGATGGATCTCCTCGAACCCGGCGGCGAATACCGACGTGGGCGCCGGAGGCCAGTAAACATCGATTGCGAACCGCGGATTGGTGAATATCTGGGCGATCTTCAGCTTGCGCAGGTAATCGCGGTTGTTTTGCTCGATCTGCTGCTGATCGGTCAGCCGGCTCAGATATGCGCGATAGTTCGTGTAAAGCGATGAGGGTATGAACACCACCGCCAGCAGGAATAACAGCACAAAGCGCAAGCTCAGCAGATTTTCGCGAATTTCCTTCAGCGCGATGGTCCAAACCATGTCGCTTACCTCACATCGTAGCGGGAGAAGGCGTAGAAGGCGCCGAGCGTAAATAAGCCTGCGTATGTTCCCAGGAGTCCGAGCGACGGCAAAGCGGCGTCCATCGCAGTTGCCGTATCCGTTCTTGGGGGAACGAACACCGGCAGATCACTTATCGTTGGAGGCATGCGTCGAGTAACAGTGACGCTTCCGAACCGGCTTCGGAACGTAATCACGGGCGGGTCTTCAAACAGCACTTGGTCAAGCTCGGCCTCGTGCCTTTGGATCGCCTGATACCAATACAATCGCTCCATGTCACCTGTCCCGGAGAGATCGGAAGCTGCGTTTGCGAATAAAGCCGCCGGACTCAGGATCATGATTGCGTGCGCTATCCCGTTCTGCCGGCTTGCGCGTCGAGCTGCATCCCTGTCCAACTCGTCGATGCCCCGGCGTCGCCTGTTGATATACTCCACCAGTACTGGTGCGATTTTGGGTTCGATGGTAGCCTTGTTCCTCGTATATTCCCGGCTCGACACGGAATCTTCGGGCTGCCCGGTAATTTCCCTGTAAACTCGGCTCGCGGCTTCTTGACCTTCGCGCTCCAAATCATCTGCCAAGGCTCTTTTGCGTGCCTCCAGGGTCTGAGTGGCCGGCACAGGGGTTATTGCACGTGCAAGGAGACTGGAAACTGGAGGCGCCGCCAGAACGGAGCAGACCCAAATGACAAGCAACACCACAAGTGCAGTTTTCTGGCCCGCAAACGACGCAGAAATCGCCAACCCCAGGGCATAAAACCCCAAGAGATAGATGCAGCCGGCAAGAGCCAGCAATCCAATCCTGGCTAGAGTGGAGACCCTTGCGACATCAAGTCCCAGGATCTGACAGCTGAGAAGTGCCACCAGAAATGCCGAGATTAGCGGCGCCAGAATTGTGATCATCCCGCCGATGAGTTTCCCGCATATAAACGCGGATCGGGAGACCGGCTGGCTCAAGGCCATTCGCAGGGTGCCGGTCTCTTTCTCGCCTGCCACAGCATCAGAAGCAAGGAGGACGGCAAGTAATCCAAGCACTACCCTGACGAGGAACTCCAAGTCCAGCTGGCCAAGCGCATCAACAAGCCGTCTGGGCTGGGTAGGCGGCGGGCCCTCCGTGGATCCGGACGAAGAGTAGTCCCAATACTGGGGAAGGATGCCGTCCAAGCCCTTCACCAGCGCGCTCAACCGCTGCGGGGGTCGCAATACCCGCAGAACAAGCAGATCATTTTCCGGCGTGAACAGGTCGTCGGATCCCGTGATGACTTTGCCGGGTTGACGCGAGATCAAAGTCTGGCGTTCGGCCGTCAACCTGTTGAAGTCCTGGAGACGGTTGATGTAGTCCCTGGTTCCGACATAGACTGCGAGGGGAGTCAGGCCAACTACAAGAAAAGCTACGACAAGGAATCGCATGCTTGTCAGCTGGTCTGCCAATTCACGCCTGGCTATCGTCCATATCATGAGGTGAGATCCCTTCACCTGCAGTCATAGTTTGACGTCAATTCACGCTCTCGGATTCCTTGTGGTTCGAATTCCCGGCCTTAGGCTCCTCTGTTTCCGGGCCGATGCCGCCGCGCATATAGTCGAGGTAGAGTCTCTCCAGGTTTTCGTACCGCAGCTCCTCGCGCGTCCGCTCCATGACTTTGCGACCTTCCTTCATGATGCCTACCCGGTCGGCGACGTCCTTCGCGCGGAAAATATCGTGCGTGGACATGAGAATGGCTTTCCCTCGTTTCCGAAGATCGACGAGTGTTTCGAGGAACTCAGCCCCTGCCTTGGGATCGAGGCCCGCGGTCGGCTCATCCAGGAGCAGTGCCGGCGCATCCTTGATCATCGCGATAGCGATTCCCAGCTTCTGCCGCATTCCTTTCGAAAACTCCTTCACACGCTGCTCGAATGCCTTCTCCGGCAGGCCGACCTCGCGCATCACACGGTAATACTCATCTCTCTTGAGGTTCTTCTTGCCGGCAAGCTTGGCAAAGAAGTCGAGATTCTGGCGAGCGGTAAAGTTGCCGTAGAGCATCACATTTTCAGAGACGTATGCCACGTATTTCTTCGCCTCCAGAGGATCCTTCACGACGTTGATGCTGTTCAGAAACGCTTCCCCGGCCGAGGGCTCGATGAAGTTCAGAAACAGGTTGATGGTCGTGGTCTTGCCTGCGCCATTTGCACCGAGTAAGCAATAGATCTCGCCGGGATTGACCAGTAGATTCAGCGCATCAAGCGCGAGCACTCCGTCCTCATACCGCTTGCTGAGACTTTTTGCTTCAATCATAACCGTCCTCATGGGATTGCGGATTGCAGACTGCGAATTGCGGATTGAAAAATAACGATCTCAATCCCCAATCCACAAGCCTGATCCGATCATCTCCTCATTTCGCATTCCGGACCGTAGATCGCGGTTTCGCGCACCCGACCATTTCAATCCGCAATAGGTTCATCGTCGTGTCAGCTTTACTCCGAATATCACTATTCCGACAACAATTAGCAAGAGCCCTCCGACGAGCGCGGCCGTGCCCCAGACGTTCGTCTGAGCTTTCACGCTGACTCGGTAGATCTTGTCCTCGGAGGGCACACGACGGTTGTAGGCGTAGCTCTCCGTTTTGATCCGCACCTCATAATCGCCCACCGGTACTTCCGAGGGTGGGATGATCTTGAGCTTGACGGCGGTCTCGCGATTGATATCCAGCACCGGAACAATGTCCGGGGCGACCTCGACGCGCCAGTTGAGCGGATATTCCGTCGTCAGCTTGATATTGTCGAGACGCCTCGTGCCCGGATTCCGGATCGTGACATTTGTGTCGACGGTCTCTCCCGTCTGGATCTCCGAGAACAGGCTCGTCGCGGAAACCTCGATCCTGCCGACGCCGCGCGGGATGATCAGCAACCGGGCTCTTCCGGCCCGGCTGCGCTCGATGTCCATGACGTCATATTTTCGCTCCTGCTGGAATTGCTGTGATTGCGACGCATCCATTACGAGAACCCAGAACTCCAGCGGGCTGTCCATCCGGATCTGACCGTCGGAGCGTTCCGGGACAGCCTGCTCGTCGGCGCGCTCCGGCAGGAAGAGACGAAGTCCCAGAGTCTGTTGCGTGACCCCGGCAGGAAAGTTCACCTGCGACAGGCGAGCCTGGCTTGTCGGATCGACAAAGCTGTAGCTGATTTGATGCGGCAGATTCACTGCCTTCAGCTGGAATTGGCGTACATCCACGGAAGAGCGCTCCAGCTTCAGATCAAAAGTCGCCTGCGAGCCGAGGTCTGCCTCCTGTGAGATCTGCATTGGAGTGACTGTGACCACGTTCTCGGTCTCAGCCTGCTGAAGCTGAATCACGGTTTCCTGATTCTGCCCCTTGTAGGTCGTGCCCACGACAACGCTGTTCACATCGCGGAGAAGCTGAAACTCCATGGTTTTCGCGGCGCTATACTTCAGCTCTGGAATGTGAACCTCGTATGGCAGCGCGATTGTGGTCCCGCGCGCGGTTGCCTCGGGCCCCGTGCCAGGATCGCCCGTGGCACGAAGAGAAATGAAGATATCGGAGATGTCGCGCGTGCGCAGCGACTCCGGAATGGGATCCGCCCCCTCGAAATTGCTCAGCATCCGGAACTGCGAGTCATCGAAGGTGGGAGTCAGGTTCTGAACTGTCAGACGGACGAATTTGCGGCCGTCCTTGCTCTGATACTTGGTCGCTTCCGTCACCGTCAGGCGTGGCTGTAGGCTGAGGAGAGAGAGCACCGCCTCCTGATAGTTCAATTGCGCTGTGTCAACGGTAGTCTGAGCGCGATCCAGATCGGTTTTTGGAATCAGTCCCAGCTTGTATAGATCCTGCGTTCGTTGCAGCGCGGTCCGGGCCGAACTCAGGTCGATCTGGCGGCGCCGCACTTCGAGGAAGCGCCGTTGCTCGTCGGAAATGGGCGCCTGCGCAGGCTGCGCGCCTAAGAACCGACAGGGACAGGGAATGATCATCACAAAAAACAGGAATAGTCTCCGCATGATACTCGGTACATTGCAAAAGGCATGCCAGATCCGGAGACTGACGCGAGATTGCTGTGCCTGAACCACTTGCAGGTGAACTGGCCACAACGCGGGGCCGCTTCCTGAGTTCCGCATTACTCACGCTGAGTAGTGCGTTACCCAGAGACAAGCACGATTTGGGCTCTTTGTTGCCATATCATGTATTGGCGCTTCGCGTCTTAGCGGTGGCTTTTTAAAAAGCCACCGCTAAGGGTCTGTCACATAATAACAGGTCCACTTTGGCGCGAGCGCCGGGCGGGCAGATGCGAGGCGCCGCGACGCAGGCGATGTCGGGGTACATCGTCGAGGAGCGGCAACGAAGCAGATGCCCGCCCGCCGCCGCACCCTTTCAGGCTGCGGCCCGCAGGGGGCCAGCAGCAAAGTGGGCCTGTTATTATGTGACAGACCCTAAGATGCAAAGACGCCAAGACCAATCTAGTATCCTGATCGAGGTGGCAGAGAATTGAACGTTTGCAGTACAAGTGGGTCCGGGCTAATGGACGATGGAGGCGCCTGCGTATTTTTTCAGCTTGCTGTGAAGGGTCTTGACCGTGATGCCAAGAAGGGCGGCGGCACGGGTCTTGTTTTGATTCGCATGAGAGAGTGTCGCAAGGATAAGCCTGCGTTCGACTTCCTCAACCGTGAGACCCGGCGAGATGCGGATTTGATCCCGTTCCTCCGGTTCTGCTTCACCTCTCAGCCGAGGGGAAAGGTCTTTACTCTTGATTACGGCGCCGCGGCAGGTGACAACGGCTCTCTCGAGTGTGTTTCGCAGTTCTCGGACGTTGCCAGGCCAGGAGTAGCGGCGCAAGAGTTCGATCGCACCTGCGTCGATGGACTGAACGGAACGGTTATATTTCTGGTTTAGATCCTCCACGAACGCCGATGCCAGGTCTTCCAGATCATCCATGTGCTCTCTCAGTGCCGGCATCGAGATGCGGATTACGTTGAGCCTGTAAAATAGGTCGCTTCGCAGCTGCCCTCCCTGAACCGCCGCTTCCGGATCCTTGTTGGTGGCTGCCACAACGCGCACCGCGACCGGGATCTCGGACTTGGCGCCCAGCCGCCGCACCCTCGAATCCTCCAGGATCCGAAGAAGTTTCGCCTGGGCATTAATCGGCATATCCCCAATTTCGTCCAGCAAGAGGGTTCCGCTCTGAGCCAGTTCGAAACACCCCATGCGCGCTTGAATGGCTCCGGTGAACGCGCCCTTCTCGTGGCCAAAGAGTTCACTTTCAATGAGCGACTCAGGAATGGCGGCACAATTCACAGCGATAAACGGACTGCTTCTGTATGGGCTGAGCTCATGAATCGTGCGTGCCACGATTTCCTTGCCCGTCCCGCTCTCTCCTGTGATCAATACCGAGGCAGAGGTGGGTGCCACCATAGTGATCAACGACATGATTTCCTGCATCTTCTTCGACCGGCCTACCAGCTTGCCAAGGGCTCCCAAATCCCGCAGCTTCCTGTGCGCGATTTCAAGCTGTCGTTCGCTTTCGCGCCGATCCATGCAGTTCTTCAGCTCCACCTGAAGCCGGTCGGGATCGACGGGCTTTTCCAGAAAGTCGAAAGCACCGAGTCGTGTCGCTTCCACCGCACTCTGGATTGTGCCGTGCCCGCTGAGCATGATGAAGCAAACGCCGGGATACAATTCCCGCGACTTCTTCAAAAGTTCCAGACCGCTCAACCCGGGCAATCTCAAATCCGAAAGGACAACAATGGGCTGAGTCGAAACAATTTTCTCCCACCCTTGTGTACCATCGGCGGCAACTTCCACCTCGTATCCCCACATGTTCAGCAGGTCACACAACACACTCCGTACACGCTCATCATCCTCCACGACCAGAATTCGTTCGCACATCTTCGTCATCAGTTGCTCACATATTCAGGAATCACCAAACCACCTCACCGGCATTTCAAGGAGTTGGCGAGCTCAAGCACACGCAGCCGGCCGATCGGTCCGGCACCGTCCAGCTCCATCAGGACGCGGCCGGCTCCCGATATTGGACGTCTACAGTCTGCTGGGTATCGGCGGGGGATGTGATGTGTCACTGACGCCGGTCCGGATGTGGGGCGAGCGCAAGGCTGCGGTCAGGGCACCCCTCAGCCAAAGGGGAACGCGCTTCCACCGGTTTCCCACAACAACAGACACACATGCGGTCACTGGCGCTGCGCAGGGGGAAACAAGATGCCGCGACGCATGTTTCGCCGGCAATTACAGTTGCATAACGGCACCGGAACAGAGGCCCGATTGTCGGCGTTGCTGCTCTCTTCCGAAATACCACACCATCCATACCGCATCTCCCGCCACACAAACCGGCTTGAGAGCCAGCGTGTGCAGGGACCCGAGCGAGGCTGCCACTTGTTTGCGAAGTTTAACTAGGGAGACGGCCTCGGTCAAGACACGCGACCCTTGGACCCCTGGAGTTGCCACAGGCAATTACTTCATGGCGTAGGTAGCCAGGAACCACGGCACCGGATTCTGTTTGCGGAATCGTCGGTAGCATTTCATCGCTGCATCCAGTTTATTTAGGTTTTCAAGTGCAACAGACTGAAACAGGTCGCGATACTTATAATCCCCGTGTCTCACCCTGGACAGGTGTTTGATCGCATTCGCAGGTCGACCTTTCTGAAGCGACATAATACCCATGGCATAGCAAGCGCCCGCCGACGAATAGCCGCGGACGATGGAAGCTTCCAACAACCTGTAGCTCTCCTCGAACCGCCCCTGCAGCCAGCGAATGACTCCCAGGTTGCCCCCGACTGTGGGATCGAGAGGAGCCAGGGAGAAGGCTTTTTCCAGCCAGCATGCGGCCTCTGCAATGTCGAGCCTGCGTGCAAAAGTCACTCCAATATTGTTGTAGATGGAGGGGGATGAAGGTGTCAGGTCGAGCGCGCGCCGGAAAAGATCGTCGGCTGCGTCGAGGTCCCCGCGACGAAAGGCGCCTAAACCCTGCTCCTGTAGATGCGCGGATCTGTCCTGCACTTCGGCCGAA
>DASQID010000489.1:0-4110 GCA_035631775.1 Acidobacteriota bacterium | reverse complement strand
CGGGCCCCGGAGGGGCCCAAGCAAGTAGCCGGGGGCGCAAGCCCCCGGATAGGATATTGCATAATGCCGAGCCCCGGCAGGGGCGAAAGACCTTTGTACTCTATGGGTTATCTGTCGCCCCTCCAGGGCTCTGGTTATTCTTGACAATCCCAACCCCGGGCTGCGCTTCGCTTGCCCGGGGCTATTGGCTGGCGCCCCTCCGGGGCGCTTTCGGCGCGATAAAGCAGTTTCGCGACAGAAACCAGCCAAGGGCTGCGCCCTTGATATCCCGCCAAAAAGCGGCGGGATAAGAGGAGCCAGGAGTCAGGAGCCAGGATTCAATTTCCAACTTCCCCAACGGGCAGGAACTGATCCTCGTCGCCCCTTGGACCCAAAACCTCACATTTCCATGTGAATTCATTTCGCTGGCTGCCGTAAAATCGGATCAAACGCGGCACGTAACGAGAACAAAATTCCCGTTATGCTGCGCATAACGGTCTAATTACGCAAAGAAACGCAAAGAACTCATTGCAGAAACCGTCCGGGCAGGAGAACCGTCGCAGCCGGATGGTCGCTTTTTCCCTCCACGATCCATTCGGCTGCAAGACGGCCAACCGCGGGAGCGCAGGTGATCCCGTGTCCGCCCAGGCCTGCCGCCCAATGAAGCCCCTGCACTCGCGGATCGGGTCCGATTACGAACCGATGATCCGGGGCGAAAGTGCGCATTCCGGCCCAGGCGCGGGCCACGCCGGCATTTATGAGCGATGGCAACCAGCGGTGGGCCTTGAGCGCGATGCGCTCAATCTCATTCGGATCCGTCTTTTCCCCTTCTTCCGCACTCACGGGGACAGTGTCGCACCCGCACATCAGGAGGCCGCCACTCTCAGGTCGGAAATAGAATTCGATCCCCTCGCACCAAACCACCGGCCAGCGCGGATCCACTTGAGGCAGAGGATTGGTGACAAGGAGGTGGCGGCGGTGTGGGACCAGGGGCATCGGACAGCCGGATTTGCCGGCTATCAGGGCAGCCCAGCCGCCTCCTGCCAGGACAACCATCCCTGCTTCCAGCGGTCCGTCCGAGGTTTCCACGCCGACGATCTTGTCCCCTTTGACCCGCAGGCATGTCGCCGTGCAGCCCAAACGCAGCACGGCCCCTGCCTGGCTCGCGCCATTAAGGAAGGACTGGAGTATCTCATGAACGTCCATTACACCGTCGTCTGGCGCGTGCAGGGCGGCCGTGATACCGGGTGCCAGGACAGGGACTCTGGCATAGAGTTCCTGCGGGTCGACGAGTCTGGTATCCTCGCTTCCTTTCCCCTCAATTGCCCACGAGAGCAGAGACTGCTGGTGCTCGGCCAACGCCACCAGATAAACGCCGACACGATTCAGGAGCGGTCGCGAAGTAAAGCCCTTGGGAGGGTCGCGATAGAAGCGCGCAGATTCCCTCGCGAGGCCTCTCAACGCTGCGTCCGGGATCGCGCTGCGCAGAATCGCAGCGTTCCGCCCGGATGAGGACGAGCCGGCGACACTCTCAGTCTCCAGGAGGGTGATGTTGTGAACACCCTTCCTGGCAAGGAAATATGCGGTGCTGGTGCCTGCAATGCCGGCCCCGACAATGACAACTCCTTCTTTCCCACCCATACCGTTTAGTTTAACTCACCCGTCGACCGAAATAACGGGAACACATACAAAATGACGAATTACGAATGACGAGTGGCCGGAAGTCGGGAACACGTCGTTTGTTGTCGAGTTGAGCGCCCTGGGTCCACAAGCGATGGACCCGATTTATGCGGGTTTACGTAGAAACCGATGAACGGCGCAAGCGAGAAGAATCGCGCCTGCTATTGCCAGGAGGATCAGGGGCGAATTCGCCACGTCCGCGGCCACCGTCTGTCTTCCTAGCTGTGCCCCCAGATAGGCTGTCAGCCCGTAGCGTATCGATCGTCCAAGCAGAACCCCGACTGAAAATTCGCCCAGACGCATGTGAAAGACACCGGCTGCCAAGGTAACCAGTTTGTTCGGGAACGGCGGCGGGACAAGTTCCGAAACCAGAACAGTCCAGAAGGCATGGCTGTCCAGCTTCCTGCGTATCCACAGCCGCCTGGCCTCAGAGAAGCGGCCGAGAGCCAGCTCGCCCCCTGCGCGGCCGATCCGATACAGCACAAAGCAGCCGAGCAGGGAACCGATAGTCGCCGCGGCAGCAACCATCCAAAGGCGCTCCGGATGCTGCAGTGAGAGCAGCAGCGTAGCCGCCTCGGGCCCTCCGGCTATCGGGATCGCAGCCGAATCGACGAACGCTAGGAGGAACAAGCCAGGCATTCCAAGGAGGGGCAGGAACTCATGCAGTCTCTCGAGGAGTCGCACTCTTCCCTCGGTCTAGTTCGCTGATAGTGGTTCGTCGTTCGAAGTGGTGCGCAGTTTACTGGTAGTAGTGGTAGTAGCCTGCAGGCGCAGCAAACCGCGAGCTGGATCTTAGCACAGAAAATTCATCCGCTATCGTGAATCTACTGACAGTTTCTCCGCTCTGCTTGCGTCTTGCGGCGCCATGGGTTCTAATTGGGGCATGAAAACTCTAATATGTGTCTGTGCGGCTCTCGTGGCGTCTGTTGCAGTTCAGGCTTCCGGCTTTCTCGTCTACGGCCCTCAGCGGAAGGCTGCCGGCGGCCGATACTATGCCTACATCGGTCCTTACACCGGGGAGAAGAGCAAGGGTATCTACGTCTCCCGTTTCGATTCGAAAAGCGGCAGCCTGAGCTCTCCCGAGCTTGCGGCGGAATCGACCAATCCCTCCTTTCTCGCGGCTCACCCCAACGGTCGATACATCTACGCGGTCAATGAAGTCTCCAGATTTGAAGGCCAGAAGAGCGGCTACGTGAGTGCCTTCGAAATCGATCGTGGGAGTGGAAAGCTTACTCTATTGAACAAGGTTTCTTCTCGCGGCACCGGTCCCTGCCATCTCGTGCTGGATAAGAGCGGAAAAAACATACTCGTCGCCAACTACGGCAGTGGCAGCGTTGCTGTTCTTCCGATCAAGAAGGATGGCCAGCTCGGCGAAGCCTTCACATTTATCCAGCATACCGGTTCGAGCGTCAATCCGAAGCGACAGGAAGGCCCCCACGCCCATTGTCTGGCCCTTTCGGCCGACAACAGATTTGCCTTCGTTGCCGATCTTGGACTTGACAGGATAATGATCTACCGTTTCGACGCTCAGATGAGCACCTTGGCGCCCAATGATCCGCCGTTCGTCAAGGTGAACCCCGGGGCCGGGCCAAGGCACTTCCTGTTTCACCCGAACGGCCGGTTTGCTTACGTGATCAACGAAATCCAGTCCACCGTCACGGCATTCGCCTACGATGCCGAGCGCGGCTCCCTCAAGGAGCTTCAGACCATCTCGACCCTGCCTGAAGGATTCTCGGGCCAGAACTCAACTGCCGAAATCCAGGTTGCACGATCGGGAAAGTATCTTTATGGCTCAAATCGCGGAAATGACACGATCGCGGTTTTTTCGGTTGACCAGCGCAAAGGGACTCTTACGCCCGTCGAACGAGTGTCTACGCAGGGGAAGGTGCCGCGGAACTTTAACCTCGATCCGACCGGATCATTCCTCATCGCGGCGAACCAGAATTCCAACTCGGTGGTACTCTTTGGCATCGACCGGAGATCCGGTCGTCTCAGACCGACAGGGCACTCGATCGAGGTGTTTTCCCCGGTCTGCATAGAGTTCGTCCCCATCGACTGAGCGGGCCGCGCCATTTCGGGCAATTCGAGTAATTTGATTAAGGTAAACCACCGCCTCTAGCGGTGAGACTCGAAAGGGCTTTGCCGTTCAGGCGTTCTGACGCCCCTTCCGGGGCTTATGTCGACTGGGACGACAGACCCCGGACTGCGCTGCGCTTGCCCGGGGCTACTGGCTTGCCCCCCTCTGGGGTCCCTCTGGGGGGCTTCGTCAAGCCACAGCTGACTTGTGGCAGATTTTGCTATTTCCCCGGTTCACGCGGTCAGGATGGAGCGGCACTGAACGCCCCAGTGTCCTTCAATCCGGGTGACGATCCAGAGAGACTGGTGTGTGGCATACCTGTCGCCGTCAACTCCGTGCCTGCTGTACTGCACCTCAAAGTGGATTTTGTCCGC
>DASQID010000488.1:0-5013 GCA_035631775.1 Acidobacteriota bacterium | reverse complement strand
CTGCCCCAGATCCTCGAACGTGAAAACGTCGATCCCCGAATTCCATGGCTTTACAACTTCAAGCTGGACTTCCGTTTTCGGTGATGCGAGTCTAATCATCTGCCGCCCCGAAATCGCTGCCTTCAGGGCTCTGATCTTTCTTGACAATCCCAACCCCGGGCTGCGCTTCGCTTGCCCGGGGCTACTGGCTGGCGCCCCTCCGGGGCGCTTTCCGCATGGCCGCGGGGCTGCATCGTGGCTTTCGCTCCGCGCCCGCGCTGAAAGCCCGGACCCACATGACAGTCCGGTCCGTCCGGCGATGGAGTAGCAACGGCTGAGTTCGAAATCCCGCCTGCTGCAGTCTGCGTGCTGGGCTATTCACTTTGCTGCTAACGTTACGTTTCCAAACATCGTGAGCACTTTGACCGGAGCGCCCCCGCCCCCGACCTTCGCGGTGAGCGAATGAGCGTTCTTTTTGGTCGTGGCATAGAGCGGCACGGACTCGCCCTCGACCGTTTGCGCGGGATACTGGATCTGCATGGTGCCGTTGCGAGTCTCCAGGAACAGTGCCGCGGAGTAGTCCACAGGCAGCACGACGTCCGCGGTTCCTTTCTGAGTCACGGCAGAGAACTCGTGACCCAACCAGCCTTTTCCCGCCATTTCCACATGAAGGTTTCCTAGCTTAGTGAGAGCCGAAAAGTAGCCGGACAGGGCTGATGCCTCGATGTTTCCCTCTTTGAGATTGGCCTCAATCCAGCCGTTGAGAGAGCCGACAGCCAAATCCCCCTTCACAAGCTGTGCCTTTATGTCTGTCTTTTCCCTGGGGACGTAAATCGTGAGATTCGTCTCCATGATCACCGTTGAGTTTGGTGGTCCGACGGTTCGGATCGTGCCGGTAGTCTGGGTCCAGCGCAACTGCAGCGGATACTGGGAGGCAAGCAACCGGGCCTGGTCCGGCGCGGTGTAATAAATGATCCTCTCGATCTGCAGCATCACCGCTGAACGTCCCCATCCGATGATCCTTACGCTGCCGGGAATGCCGGCGACGATATCAAGCTTTCCCCCCGGGTAGAAGGTAAACTGGCGCTGATCGCGCTCAATATAAGGTGATGAGGAGGATTCAGGGGCCTTCGTAGGAGCCTGTGGCTCCTGGCCTCCTATGAAATAAAGGGCAAGTGCTATTACCAATCGAGCCAGCATGAGCCGGTACTCCTATGAAAACGGGGATCGGGGGCCAGGGGCCGGGGACCAGAGGTCGGGGGCCAGGCCACACAATTCTTTTTGAGTGGAATTTCATATGCCGTGGCGCAGCAGCGATGCATAGATGTTCCCATGAAATTGGTCCGCGAATCGAACAACGGTGCGCGCGTCGATGCCATAAAAGACGGCGACGCACAAAACGGCAATCACCGCCCACAGCGCGATGCGCACCAAGGCTGACCTAGGACGCTCCAGGATCGCCCGGAGCACATGATACAGTATCCAACACTCCAGGGCGAACGGTGGAAAACCCAGGAAGCCCAGCAGGGGCATTTCGAACACTCTCCAGTTACCGAAGAATGGGACCGTATATACCCACTTGGAGGCCGCCCAGAAATTCCAGAACTCCCACATCAGGCCGCAAAGGAGTCCTCCCAATAGCAGACTCCATATTCGGCGCCGCTCCCCGCCGGCGATAAGGAGTGAGAGGCTTCGCACGCCCAGTCTCTCCAACAATGGGTCCAGCAGGAAAATGGGCCAGAGCCAGACCGCAGGGAAAAAACTGCGCGGCCAAAGCAGCGGCGCGACGCATAGGAGGAGCCCGATCAGCGGAAGCCAGAGCGAAGGCCGCGTTGGAGAAGTTCCTGCCAACTTCTCACACTCGGAGGCAAGAGGTCGCCCGCGGCGTGCAAACATGGTCTCGACGAGGTCGGAGCTAATGAAAACCGCGGGCAGGACAGTGGCGAAAGAGATTGCATATCCGATCCAGCGCAGCCAGAGCTGGTGAGGTACGCCATCATAGGCCCAATCGCGGATTATGAAATTGTATCCTTCAAACAGAAGCCAGATAAAGACCGAGAGCGGCAGCATGCTCCGGAGTTCTCTCTGTCTGCCGCTCAGTAATGAGCTTCCTCGAAGGCGGAGCAGGAGATTGTCCGCCAACAGGACATAGGACCACCAGGCGAAACAATAAAACCATGAATAAAACGGCTCGACCTTGCGATAGAGAAAGTACTCCGACACGACAAGTAGTGCGAGTCCAAACCAGCCATATGCTCTCATAAGGGGTCAGGGATCAGGGGCCAGGGATCGGGATTTCGGAAGCATGGGTTTCCTGGGACAGTCAGCGACGTTAGCATGATTAAATTACCTCAATCTCTGACCCCTGGCCCCCGGCCCCTGACCCCTATCTGAGTGCGTTGTGCTTGCGGCAAATCTCCAAGACCTTGTCGAGGGGCAAGGCTTCCACGGTGTGCCCGTTGCCGCTGGTGGTCTTTGCCATGAAAAGGGAGTTGTAAACGGCCTCCTCCGTAGCTTCTATCACAGCCTGGAACAAAGGAGAAACCGCTTCATTGTCCAATGCCGGCGCTGTCAGTGTACGAGTCCTGGGATTCATCGGCACGCGTGCATCCAGCGCAGTGCTGAACGCGATGACATAGTCCCCGCTTCCGTTGCTGCTTGAAGATCCTGTTCTGCCTAATCCCAATATGGCTCGCGCGGCGAGACGGCGGAGATTACGGGCATCCAACGGTGCATCGGTTGCGACCACAATCATGCAGGAGCCGTCGGGAGAATAATTCAGATCCTCCTTCAGATAGTAGCGGCCGAGCTCCCGTCCGACCGGGGCGCCGTCGATCTGGAGTATGCCTCCATAATTTGTTTGAACCAGGACCCCGACAGTATAACCCCCCAGTTTCGGGGGAAGGAGACGCGAGGAAGTGCCAATCCCTCCCTTGAATCCGAAGCAGACGGTCCCGGTGCCCGCGCCGACGGCTCCTTCCGGCACAGGGCCGGCTTTTGCCGTCTTTATAGCTTCGATGACGTTCTCCTTCGTAACGTGTCGCCCGCGAATATCGTTCAAATAGCCGTCATTGGTTTCACCTACGACGGCGTTGACCGATCGGGCCTGCTCATTGCCGGGTTGTGCGAGGGTGTATTCGATTACGCCGGCGATTCCCTCAGCTACGTT
Organism: Acidobacteriota bacterium; assembly: GCA_035631775.1. GTDB lineage: Bacteria > Acidobacteriota > UBA6911 > UBA6911 > UBA6911 > DASQID01. The sequence goes on along the minus strand of DASQID010000488.1, from coordinate 1,865 downwards.
CAAGGTGTTGGTGAGAATGATGGGGGTCTCCAGGTTTCCAAGTTCCTGAACTTGTGTGCTGCCGGCCAGCTTGCCAAAGCCATTGCCGACATATACCGCTGCGGGAACTTTCTCCTGGAACAAGTTGCCGGGATGCGGCACGACGGCGGTGACGCCCGTTCGAACGGAGTTTCCGGCCACCAAAGTTACATGTCCGACCCGCAAATCAGGCACGTCGGTTATGGCATTGAGCGGCCCCGGGCGTAGTACTCCCGGCGCGATGCCCATCTCGCGTGCCCGCTTCTGTCCCGCGGTCTGGGGGCAGAATGAGAAAAGGGTGACAGCCACTCCAAGTCCAGTTGCTATGCAAGGCACGTGCATAATCCACCTCGCTATGAGGTGGATAAGATAACACAAGCAGCGGGCAGCGTCCCGCGGTCCGGGAGTTCGATTAACAACCATGTCGAAAATCTTGCGCAGCAGACGCACCCAGGCACGGCGTGTTTCCCTGGTGAACTCGGGATTCTTACCGCGTGTAGGGAAAACTCCGAGAAGGGTTTTGACTTTTCTTCTGCGTAGACCGTCAGGGGACTGTCGGGACTGTGGCGGGGTCTTCGGCGGACAGGAAGGCGAAGTCACTGCAACTGGAGGAAAGCTCAAAATCTCGAGCGCAGCGTGCATGCGATATTCCTGCCAATCGATCTCCGAAGAGTGTTTCCAGACAACTTTTCCCATTGACCGAGCGTCTAATGAGCGACGGTCTGCGGAGACGCGCCGGATTCATCCCACTAGATTCGCTCCTGTAGTCTGTTTTCCTGGCTCCAGATGCCAGGTCCTGCACCATGCTTATTCTGGGGAGTGGGGATGGCGTGAAATTTTCGAGTGAGGGAGGTCAATCGTGAGTGGGGGGAGGTTTGTCCGTGCTGAGTCTTCGATTGTCACTCAGTGTGACTGTTCTGCTTGTTTTCAGTGCGGAGGCCATTGCCAGGACTCCACGCACTGCCCATGAGTTTTTCGACCGGGGCGTCCTCCGTTATTCACGACATGATTACAGCGGCGCCGAAGCCGACTTCACACAGGCGATTGAACTGGCAACGCGTCTCAACGCCGGGAAAAAGCGTTCGCTCGCAAGTCACGCAAGTCAGTGGAAATCTGCCGCAATCTCGGATCCGAGTCCCGCCCATCCTGCCGGCATTCGGGTGATTGATCCGAGCATTGCGCCTGCATACGGCAACAGAGCACTTACACGACTCAAGCTGGGTAATCTGACCGATGCCTTGAGCGATTGTGAACAGGCCATCGCGCTCAATCCGCGTGACGCCGAAGCATATGTCCACCGGGGCGCCATTCTGCATGCCATGGGGGATCTGGAAGGGGCACTCGCAGATTTGGACAAGGCGATTGCGATAAACCCAGAATCTGCCGAAGCGTATAACAATCGGGGTAATATTTTCCGCGAGAAGCGGAATTATTGTGACGCCATTGCCGACTTCGATCGGGCTGTCCGTGCAAATCCCCACATGGTCGAAAGTTACTTCAACCGCTGTATTGCCGAGGTGGATTCGGGCAATCTCGATGCCGCCCTCAGAGACTCGGCAAAGGTGATTGCGATGCAACCGGAGATGGCCTTCGGGCATGTCGTAGATGCCACTGTTCGCTTGAGGTTACGAGACCTCGATGGCGCCATCAAGGACCTGAACCTCGCGGTCAGGCTCGACCCGCGCTGTATCGATGCCTATCTCGACCGCGGGCTTGTGCGGCTGTTCCTGGGGAAGGATGAAAAGGCTCAAGAGGATTTCGCTCAAGCTCTTGAGTTGGATTCGAGCGTCAGGGAGAGCCTTGAAGCGCGCAGCGCAAAGGTGCGTGCAATGAGGAGCCGGGGCGAC
>DASQID010000487.1:0-3246 GCA_035631775.1 Acidobacteriota bacterium | reverse complement strand
GTCCTGGAGCGTATTGTTCAGGAAGAAGAAACCCACCTGAACGATCTCAAGATCGAACTCGAGGGTGTGATAGACCAGGAGAAAGGACTCGAACGCGCACCGATCTTCCTTCATTTCGATCCGTGCGAACTGGAACGCCTGATACCTGATCTCAGCGCCTTTGAAACCAACGGGGCTCTGAGAATGGAGGCAAAAAGCTGCCTGGAGATAGCGATGCAGCTCGAGCAGCGGGCGGCGGGGTTCTTCCGCGAGTATGCAGACAAATTCATCGAGACTCAGGGGAAAAAAGTGTTTCAGCGCTTTGCCGACGAAGAACTGAAGCACTACGAGACGATATGCCGGCGGGCGGAAGAGTCCCTCTCTTCACCTATCAGCATCTGATCCCCGAAATTCAATTCACGTGAGGGGGGTCATCAGACCAAGCGTTTTCAGCCTTATCTTGGAGCTGTATTTGCGCCGATCCTAAGAAGCGAAGTACGTCTCCACCTTGATCACACCTGCCTGATTGGCTATTATCCGAAGACATGGGACAGCAGCCCCTTGGGATTCTGGAACGATTGTACGTCACGGAAGTGTTTCGTGGCCTGGTATTGACCGCGCGGCACTTTTTTGCCAATTTCCCGCGCCATTTGCTCCGTGGCCTCGGCTTCAAGGTGGGGAAGGGAGGAACAGTCACCTACGAATATCCCGAGGAACGCCGACCCTTTGCCAGGAGGTTGCGCACACGCCATCGTCTGACCATGCGCGAGGACGGTACGCCCCGCTGCGTGGCCTGCATGATGTGCGAAACCGTCTGTCCCGCACGCTGCATTCATATAGTTGCGACCGAACATCCGAATCCTGATATCGAGAAGATGCCCAAAGTATTCGACATCGATATGGGCGTCTGTGTCTTCTGCGGTTTCTGCGTCGAGGCGTGTCCCGAAGATGCCATACGCATGGACACCGGCATCGTGGAACTCGCGTCGTACACGCGCGAAGGAATGATCTATCGGATGGATCAGCTGTTGGGCTGACGGTTGAATCGCGAGATTCTCAATCACTGATTTTCCGGACTCATTGCTGAGTTTTCGAGCCTCCGTGCCTAGGCGGCGATCGCCACTGCAGAGGTGCCGGTGCACGAGGAACCTCGAAAAACCATCACGTCATTCGGAGAAGCGGAGGGCTGAAATGGGAGTAGCTGCTGGATTTGAGGCTGTATTTCGGTGGATCCACGTGCTGATGGGCGTGCTCTGGATTGGCCACCTCTATTTTTTCAACTTCGTGAATGGACCGTTCTCAGGCAAGATCGATGGCCCCACCAAAAAGGCTGTCGTTCCCGAGTTGATGCCGAGAGCGCTGTTTTGGTTTCGCTGGGGAGCTGCATGGACTTGGATCACGGGTCTTCTCCTCCTGGGCATGGTTTACTACCAGAACCGGCTGGCGGTTGACACGGGGCAGGAGTTTTCCGCCGGCACTTTCGTCATGCTGGCGGTAACCCTTCTCGCATTCCTGCTCTACGACGTTCTCTTCAAGAGTCCGCTGGCAAAGAATGTCAAGCTTGTCTCGACAGTGGCCTTTGTCTTGCTGGCTGTGATCGTCTTCCTCTTTGTGCAACTGGGCAACTTCAGCTATCGCGGAACGTTGATTCACACCGGTGCCCTGTTCGGAACAATCATGGCCTTCAATGTGTGGTTCCGCATCTGGCCTGCCCAGCAAAAGATCATTCGCGCCGTGAAAGAGGGAACTGCACCCGATCAGGATCTTGTTAAACTGGCCGGATCGCGCTCCCGCCACAACACCTATCTCTCCGTTCCGCTGCTCTGGGCCATGATAGGGCAGCACACGACCTACTTTGCCGGCGGGAACCTCGGCATTTCGGGCAACTACTATTGGGCGCTGTGGCTGCTCATCATCTTGATCGGCTGGCACATAGTCTTTCAGCTCTACAAGAAAGCCGGCAAAGTGCCGGGGTTCTGATTTCATTCGAGTAGACCACCGCTTGTGGCTGTGTGGGATGCCTGGCTTCAGCCCCGACACGCAGCAAGTCTGAACAAGTGGTGCGCTGCCGATGAGTTACCTGTCTGGTCTGAAGAGGGTGTCTAGAGGTTGCTGCCTTTTTCGTTTTCCCGGTTGCCCTCCGGACAAACGCAGCGTGGCGGCGGGCCCGGCCTTTTAAGGCCGGGAATCGGCGTTGGTAATTGATTCCGTCGCGTAGCGACGGTTGAATTCAGGCGTCGCTGCGCGACGCATCAGGATCGGCGATCGCGCGCCCGCTACGCGGCCGGTCGCCCGGGCTTTAAGCCCGGACCGATATGTTTTTTATGGGACCAGGATTTGTGTATAGCGATTTGGGCGCAGGCCCTGGGAATAGGTCAGCGCGATCGGAGGGCGCTGTCAGCAGGCTTGAGGTAACGCAGGGATTGTTTGAGTGGCTGTAAGTCCAGGTTCTTCCTGACTGCCACGAGTTCTGCCGCAATGCTGACGGCGATCTCTTCGGGTGTCTCCGACCCGATTTCGAGACCCACCGGCGCAAATACGCGTTCGAAGCCTGTTGGATCGACCCCCTCCCTCTCAAGCGCCTCGTAAAGCAGCTTGGTCTTCCTGCGGCTCCCCAGGAGCCCGATGTACCTCGCCGGGGTTCGGAGGGCGAAGCGCAGGCAGGTCAAATCGTATTGGTGTCCCCTGGTGGCAATCAGCAGATAGGATGAATCATTGACGGGCAACTTTCCGAAGACCTCCTCCCAGCTGTCCACATAGAATGTGTCCGCCTGTGGGAACCTTTCGCTGTTGGCATACTTGATCCGGTCATCTACCACCGCGATTTTGAAGCCGAGCATGCGGGCCACGGACGCCGCGGCTTGCCCGACGTGCCCCGCGCCGAATATGAACAGTGTCGGATCCGGCAGAATCGGTTCCACGTAAACCTCCATCACGCCGCCACAGAGAAGAGCGCTTTCTTCGGCGTCCTCATCGGTGAGATCAAAGCTGAGCAACCTGGGTTTCTCCGAGCGCATGACCGCGAGCGCTTCCTTGCAGACTTCGGCTTCGGTGCAGCCGCCTCCTATGCTTCCCATCTGGCGCCCGTCCTCGTAAATCAGCATTTTGGCCGGGTCCTTCCTGGGCGTAGAACCCTTTCGGGAAATAATCGTTGCCAGGGCGGCCCGAGATCCCCGTCTGCGCGACTCGACTATTTCCTCGTAGAGATCATTTTCCATGACTCCATGCATTATGCCACAAAGTGGTCAACAGTGCCCCTGACCCCCG
>DASQID010000486.1:0-6700 GCA_035631775.1 Acidobacteriota bacterium | reverse complement strand
GGTAAAGAGCGCTTCCAGCGCCTGGTGGTTGATGCCGGGGGTCGGGATGAAAGCGCCGACGCGGTAGACCGCAAGCAGGCCCAGCATAAACAGCACGCGATTGCGCAGGTCCGGTATGCTGAAAATATTCTGAATCGAACTGAGTATCGGACTTCTTTCTTCTGGCATCGTCTTCCAACCGATCGGTGAAATTTGTTGACTACTGCGCTATCACCTCGATGGTGCCCCCTGCCTTCTCGATCTTCTCGACAGCACTCTTGCTGAACTTGTGCGCGCGAACCTTGATAGCCTTCTTGAGCTCGCCGTTACCGAGAACCTTGAGCCCGTCTCTGAGGTTTTTCACAATTCCCTTCTCCACGAGAACCTGCGGTTCCACCTGAGTTCCCGCTTCGAACGAGGACAGCTGCTCCAGGTTCACAAGGGAGTATTCTTTGCGGAAGATGTTCGTGAAGCCTCGCTTCGGCAGGCGCCTGTGGAGCGGCATCTGTCCGCCTTCAAATCCGGCACGCATCCGAGTGCCTGAGCGCGACAGTTGCCCCTTGTAGCCCCTGGTCGCGGTCTTGCCATGTCCGGAACCCATGCCCCGGCCGATGCGCTTGGACTTCCGATTGGATCCTCTTGCCGGTCTGAGTTTGTTGAGCGCTATAGACATATTCTTCAGCCTTATTTTGAATCCAAAATGGTAACGAGATGTGGAATCTGGGCCACCATGCCTCGGATCGCAGGGGTGTCGACCCGGGTGACAACCTGGTTGAGACGTTTGAAGCCCAGACCTTTTACAATCAGCTTGTGTTTCTGTGGCGATCCGATGGCGCTGCGGCTGTACTTGATGCGCAGCATGCTCAGCGGCTTCTCTGCCTTCTTCTTCGCTGCCATAATTTACAATTCCTCTAACTGCTTGCCTCGCAGTTTCGCGACCATGTTGGGCTCTTTCAGCTTCTTCAGACCCTCGATGGTGGCCTTCACGACATTGTGAGGATTCGTGCTGCCGAGGGATTTCGTCAGGATGTTGGAGATCCCGGCAGATTGGACTACGGCCCGGACCGGTCCGCCCGCAATGACCCCCGTTCCTTCCGCCGCCGGTTTGAGCATCACCCTGCCTGCTCCATAGCGCCCCACGATGGCGTGAGGGATTGTCCGCCCCATCAAGGGGACGCGTATCAGATTCTTGCGCGCCTGCTCGACACCTTTGCGAATGGCTTGAGGAACCTCTTTGGCCTTCCCCATGCCATAGCCGACCAAGCCGTTCTGATCGCCAACAACCACGAGAGCGCTGAAGCTGAGGTTCTTGCCGCCCTTGACCACTTTCGTCACTCGATTGATGGAAACGACCTGATCTTTCAGCTCCTGCGCATTCGGATCGATTCTTTCCAAGCTCCCTCCCTAAAACTTCAGTCCGGATTCCCGGGCTGCATCCGCCAAGGCTTTGACCCTGCCATGGTAGAGATAACCGCCACGGTCAAAGACGACGGCCTCGATCCCCTTGGCCTTGGCACGTTGCGCGACGGTCTTGCCGACGGCCTTTGCCGCCTGAATGTTTCCCGCGTTCTTCAAGCCCTCTCGCACTTCCTTTTCGACCGAAGAAGCAGCGACCATGGTCGTGCCCTGCGTGTCGTCGACGATCTGAGCATAGATATGATTGAGGCTGCGATATACGCACAACCTGGGACGTTTCGGATTCCCGGAAATCTTGCGCCGGATTCGCCGGTGAATCTTACCGCGCTCCGTGGCGCGGTCTATTGCAGTGATCATTAGGCACCCTTCTTTCCGACTTTGAGCCGGACGACTTCGGAAACGTATCGGATGCCCTTGCCCTTGTAGGCATCCGGTTTACGCAAACATCGGATATCGGCGGCAATCTGTCCCACCAATTGTTTGTCAGCCCCGGAAACGGTGAGGGTGGCGACATAATTCTGAATGTTTCTGGCCTGCTTTTCCACCTTCACGGAAACCCCCTCCGGGAGTGGAAACTCGATTGGATGGGAGTACCCCAGAGTGAAGGTCACGCTCTTGGGCTTCGCGTCCACTTTGTAGCCTATACCCACGATGTCCAATTCCTTCTTGAATCCTTCCGTGACACCCTTGATGCAGTTGGCAGCCAGAGCTCGCGCCAATCCATGATATGCGGGATAGGGCTTCTCATCGGAATCCCGGTGAGCGAGCAGTTCACCATCCTTCAGTTCAAAACGGATTCCGGCTGGAATTGGGCTGGTGAGTTTGGACTTCTTCCCCTCAACCTCAACGCGGCCGTCACGGACGGCCACCTTGACTCCCGCGGGAATTTTGATCGGTTTGTTGCCAATTCGCGACATAAAGCACCTATATCTTGCAGACAGTATTCCGTCCTAGCTCACCGTGCAGAGGACTTCGCCGCCCAACCCTTTCTCCTGGGCCTCTCTCCCCGTCAACAAACCCTTCGAGGTGGAAAGGATGCAGATGCCCATCCCTCCAAGCACTGCTGGGATCTGGGACTTGCGGGCATATACTCTGCATCCGGGCCGGCTGACGCGTGTCAGGCTGCTGATCACCGGCACCTTTCCCGGAGCATAGCGGAGTTGGATGCGTATCTTTCCCTGCGCGTCCTCTTGGGAGGAGAGATAATTCTCGATATAACCTTCCTCTTTCAGGATTCGCACGATCTCCAGCTTCATTTTTGACGCCGGCACATCCACCGTTTCATGCCTGGCATCGGAGGCATTGCGAATCCGGGTCAGAAGGTCAGACACGGGGTCGGTCATTGTCATAGGATGGACTCCAAATCTGGGCTCGCAGCTCGCGGGGGACATTCGCTCATGCATGTGCCGGTCTCGATTGTCCGAGCGCCGGCGAGAGCTTGGATCCCTTTCAACATTTCTTACCAGCTCGACTTAGTCACGCCCGGGATCTCTCCCGAAAGGGCCAGGCTTCGGAAGCAGATGCGGCACAGATTGAATTTTCTGAGATACCCCCGCGGACGCCCGCAGCGGCGGCAGCGGTTGTGCGCCCGCACTTGAAACTTCTGCTTCTGTCTTGCCTTGGCCATCATGCAGGTCTTTGCCACGGTAACTCCTGTATCAAAGGGGGCGAGGCCGCCCCGGCTATTGCCCCTTCTTCGCGAAGGGCATTCCCAGCGTTTTTAAGAGCTCGTAGGCCTCGTCATCCGACTTTGCGGTGGTCACGAAGGTGATGTTCATACCTCGGGACTTGTCCGCCTTGGCGTAATCGATCTCCGGGAAAATCAACTGATCGCGAAGACCAAGAGTATAGTTTCCGCGGCCGTCGAAACTCCTCGGAGAGACTCCCCTGAAGTCCCTGACGCGCGGAAGCGCGATATTGACCAGGCGGTCGAAGAATTCATACATGCGGTCGCCGCGCAGCGTGACCGTCACGCCGATAGGCATTCCCTGACGAAGCTTGAAGGCCGCGATCGATTTTTTCGCCTTGGTGACAACCGGATGCTGACCCGTGATTACGGATAATTCCTCTGCCGCCACGTCCAGCACTTTCGCGTTCGCGATAGCTTCCCCGAGACCCATGTTGACGTTTATCTTGACCATCTTGGGCACCGCCATCACGTTCTTGTACCCGAACTGCTTGGTGAGGGCGGGCACCGTTTCCGTCTTGTACATCTCCCGCAATCTACTCATGACTTGACCTTTCAGAACGCACCGGACCTCTATTCATCCAGAAGCTCATTGCAGTTCTTGCAGACCCTGAGCTTGCGTCCATCCTGCGAATGGCTGACACCCACGCGCGTGCGCTCGTTGCATCTCTTGCATACAACCATCAGGTTGGAGATGTGAATCGAGGATTCCTTGGGCAGGATTCCTCCCTTCACATTGCGCTGAGGGTTGGCGCGCGTATGCTTCTGTATGAAATTGAGGCCCTCGACAATGGCCCGGCTCCGTTCCACGAAAACCTTCAGCACCTTGCCGGTCTTGCCACGGTCTTTTCCCGTGAGCACGTAGACTTGATCATTTTTCTTGATGTGTACTTTGGGCATCGGTTACTTCCTCGTCGGCCGCACTAAAGAACTTCCGGAGCCAGCGATACGATCTTCAGAAACTCCCTGTCCCTAAGCTCCCGGCTTACAGGACCAAAAACGCGGGTCCCGATGGGCTCTTTCTGGTCATTGATCAACACCGCCGCATTGTCGTCGAACCGGATGTAGGTGCCGTCCTTGCGTCTGTATTCCTTCCTGGTACGGACAACGACCGCCTTGACAACGTCCCCCTTTTTGACGCTTCCATCGGGGGAGGCCTCCTTGACGTTCGCCGTAATGATATCTCCCAGGGTTGCGATCCGCCCAACCTGGTTGCCAATGGCATGGATGCAGGAGATTTTGCGAGCACCCGAGTTATCCGCGACCTCCAGGATTGTCCTCATCTGAATCATGATGACGTCACCTCTTTCTCATTGCGGATTGCGGATTGTCTGTCCCAATTCCTTTGTGCCATCACGCTCGCTTTAATCCGCAATACACAATCCGCAATCTGCAATTTATTTAGGTGGCTTTGGCCAAAATCTGTTCGACGCGCCAACGCTTTCTGGCGCTGAGCGGTCGCGTTTCGACGATCCGCACGCGATCACCTACTTTGCATGCTCCTTGCTCATCATGGGCGAGGAATTTCGAGGTTCGCCGCAGAGTCTTTTTGTATTGTCTGTGCTGAACCAGACGGTCGACTGCCACCGTGACCGTTTTCTGCATGGCGGTGCTGGTCACAACCCCGACCTGACTCTTGCGTATCCCCCGCCTTTTCTGCTCAGTGGTCATCGCTCTCCCTCATGCAAGCGGGGAATGCTATTCCCCAGCCTTCATCCGTTTGTCCTTTTCCGCGCGTTCCATTTCGCCAAGAATCGTCAATATTCGGGCAATATCTTTCCGCACGCCGTTCATGCGCGAGGCATTTTCCAGCTGCCCTGTCGCCGCCTGGAATCGCAGTTTGAAAAGCTGTTTCCGAAGCTCGGCTTCTTCGACGAGCAGATCTTCTTTCGACATGTCTCTCATCTTGGCAGCCTTCATGCTTCCTCCTTGCCGAACCGCTTGACGAATCTCGCCTTCACGCTCAGCTTGTGAGCCGCCAGGCGCATGGCTTCCTGCGCCTGCTCCTCAGGCACGCCTTCCATCTCGTAAATGATCTTGCCCGGGCGAACCACCGCGACCCAGCCCTCAGGTGCCCCTTTGCCCTTGCCCATACGGGTCTCGGCCGGCTTCTTGGTGATCGGCTTATCGGGGAAAACGCGGATCCAGATCTTCCCGCCTCTCTTGATGAACCTGGTGATAGCGACACGCCCAGCCTCGATCTGGCGGTCCGTAACCCAACCTGACTCAAGCGCCTTCAGGCCGAACTCCCCGAAGGTGACCTGGGATCCCCTCCACGCCTTACCGCGGCGCTTCCCCTTTTGTTGCTTCCGGTATTTAACCTTCTTTGGCATCAGCATGAGCTGTCACTCCTGCCTGCGGGTCATCGGGAAGCCCGCTCCGGCTTCTGCATTTCGAATACTTCGCCCTTATAAATCCAGACCTTGACGCCGATTACCCCATACGTGGTGTTTGCCTCCGCGAATCCGTAGTCGATGTCGGCCCGGATCGTGTGCAGCGGCAGCTGCCCGGTGAGGTACCACTCGGTGCGCGCAATTTCGGCGCCGTTCAGGCGGCCGGAAGTCCGAACCTTAATGCCCTTGGCCCCAAAGCGCAGCGTGCTGTCGACTGCGCGCCTCATGGCGCGACGGAATGCGATGCGTTTTTCAAGCTGCTGCGCTATCCCTTCCGAAACCAGCTGTGCGTCCAACTCGGGTTTGTTTACTTCCTGGATCTTCAGATTGATGTCGCGGCCGGTCAGGACCTGCAGATCCTTCTTCAGCTTTTCAATCTCCGTTCCCTTTTTCCCGACGATGATCCCTGGGCGCGACGTAAATATGATGATGGTGAGCTTATTAGCCGCACGCTCGATCTCGATGCGGGAAATACCCGCATGGAAGAACTTCTTCTTGAGCATGACCTTCAAATGAAGGTCTTCATGGAGAAGGGCCCCATAGTCCTTCCGCGCAAACCAGCGGGACCGCCACGTCCGGTTGATGCCGAGCCTGAAACCGTAAGGATGAACTTTTTGACCCAAGGCGCTACCTCCTCTACTCCTCAACCACTTCGGTGTCTTTGCCCATAATGGCGATCGTAATGTGCTTATAGCGGCGCTGTTCGCGGTACGCCCGCCCCATTGGAGCGGGGCGAACGCGCCGGCGCCATTTGGTGGGCCCCATGTCCACCACCGCACGTTCAACGATGAAGCTGTCCACATCAGCAGCTGCATTCTTTTCTTTGGCGTTTGCGACTGCCGACAACAGCACCTTCTCAATGGAGCGAGTGGCTCGCTTCTTGGTAAAGCGGAGTATGGCCAGAGCTTCCTGGACATTCTTGCCGCGAATGAGATCGATCACCAGACGGGCCTTCTGGGGCGATCCCTTGATGTACTTCCCTTTGGCGATTGCTTCCATATCTGAAATGCAGCAGGCAGAAGGCAGCAGGCAGAAGGCAGCGGTTCCTGCCTTACCGGCTAACCTGCACCCACTACTCCTCCAAATTGATCTTCCGCTCGTCCCCTAAGGGTTGATGTTCCTATTGATTGACCTGTAACACTGCCGTCTGCTTTTCCTGCCATCTGCCTACTGCCTGCTGCTCTTAAGTGCCGGGCGGCTTCGCCGCCGCCACCGCCGTGGCCTT
>DASQID010000485.1:0-7649 GCA_035631775.1 Acidobacteriota bacterium | reverse complement strand
AACTCGCGGGGGGCAAAAAACAGTGCGCTCCCGAGTACTTATCGACCGGGCGAACAAAATCTGAACTGATTTGGTGAGGTATTGGTGATCAGCAGGGACAGGGAAAGGGCTCAGGGATATGCTGGATCCCAAACCCGGGCTCCTCAGCACGTTCGCGAGCCCAGGCATTCGACCTGGGGCTCGCGCAAAGATGAATTCACCATTTTGCGCGAGCCCACAGGCTATTGAAACGAGGAGTCAACGAAAGCAACCGCCGACGGAAAAGGCGGCACGCCGCGGGCGGGAACAATCCTCGGCCGCACGAAGTTCATTCCGGAAGTTCCGCAGGTCTGTACGGAGTCTTCTCTCACAACCCTCCAGAATTGAACGAACGGTCGAAATACTCATTCCCAGAGATCCGGAGATCATCTCGACGGAGTGCCCTTGATAATGCACCCCTTCAAAGATCCTCCGATGAAGCTCAGGCCATGACCTGAGAACGTTCACAATGGCCTGGGAAAGAAGCTCTCGACTCCGCTCCAGATCTACATTTCCGCCAGCCATAACGAATCTCCGGGGCTATTCCTGATCGATCCACCGACCTTTTATACTGGCTTAGACGAAGTTTTGTTCGAAAAAGTTTTCTCATGCTCCAAATAAATAGATCCGATGTGTTTAGTAGGATCAACCCCGGGGGTCACTATGAGGAACTGCAGCTTTGAGAAACTGGTTCAACTCCTTGACAAACAGCTGGATCTGAACGGAAAACTCGAGCTCTTTGATCACCTGGATCGATGCGACAACTGCCGTGAGGCGGTCTATCAAATCTCGCGAGATCGGGACCGGGACTATTATATCTCGAAACCTGGAAAGACTGCAAAAGCCGCAGTGGCTTAGGGTTCGCGCCTCGCCGGCAGGCTTTGGGGTCGACGGCGAAGTTCATAGCATATTTCGGCGCGGACCCCTAGGGCTGGCTCGGCAGAGCTTCCTTCTGCCTGGGAGCGTAGTAGCCCTTACGCGTTCGGACGCGCACGCCACTCAGCTTGCAGCGTACGTCAATAGAGCGGAAGGAGCCATCCCTCTTCTTGTTGGTTGAGCTGTAGGCCAGGCTGTACTGCCCCTGTAAATCCTGGCCGATGGCTTTGAACGCGGCCTGAATCTCGGCAAACCTCGCTCGGGGGGAAAAGAAACTTCCCCCAGTCTCTTCTGCAAACTTCTTCAGAATGCCGAAATTGGCGCCATATTCGCCACGAACTCCAATTCCGTAAATTAGCACGTCGTTCTTCTGCGCAGCTTCGATCGCCTCTTCCTTGCGAAGCTTGCTCGACGTGTCATCGCCGTCAGTGATCACAACGATCACCTTTCGGCCGGATTCGCTTTTGAGTTTGTCGTCGACTGCAAGGTAAATCGCATCGTAAAGGGCTGTGCTGTTACCAGCCTGAAGTGTGCCTAATGCCGAAATCAGGACGTTCGGGTCCTGGGTAAAATCCTGGACGAGGTTCACCTCGGAATCGAATTGTATGATCAGAGCCAAGTCCTTGTTCCTGCGTAAAACATCCTTGAAAAACTCAGCGGCAGTCTCTTTTTCGAATTGAAGCTTGTTCTTCACACTCCCGCTGGTATCGATGAGCAGCGCGATCGTGAGGGGAACCTCCCCGCCCTTGCTCAGATCGCTGAAGTATTCGACCCTCTGTGGCGTCCTGTCCTCGAATACCAGGAAGTCGTCTGCCTTCAGCCCGTGAACCGGCTGACCACGATTGTCCACCGCGGAAAGAACCACATTTACCAGCGCAACTTCCGTCCGAATGGTTGTCTGCTGATTCTGATCCTGAGTCCCCCCCTCGGAAAGGCCGGTGAACAGCAATGCGAACAGGCACATTAATATGCTCATGGATGGGGATCTCGTTTGACGGCCAATGATTCTGCCAATTCCCCGAGTGGGGCTCATACGTTCAGATTATACCGCATAAACTCAGATCACCGGCCCACCCGGGCCAAGGGGGAAGTGGCCTTTGGGCCGTGCTTGTCGTCACGCAATGGTTATTTCATCGCAGACCCTGTGTACCACGATCGAGATGCAGCACTACCCTTGCGAAGGAGGGCTAAGTGGAAAATGAGATCCACGGTTTTCTTTTCGTCATCGATTTGGACTTCAACATCCGATTCAGCGATCGGCTTATAGACATGCATCTGATTGAGAAACTGAATGCTGAGAGAGATCATTTCAGGGTTAAATAACCCACCTTCACCCAGCAGCAGGTGTCGTTTGAAGTCGAGCAGGTCGATGGACTCGTTGATGGCGACCGAGATCTTTCCAACACTGTACTCGGCTCCCTCGTTACATTCGAGCGTGCAGTCAATAACCTTCTGCAGTTCATGGACTTCCTCATGAGCCGTGGCATGGAAGCGGATGTATCCCATTGTCCGGTAACCATCCGCAATCTTATCCTGCCATTGCGCCATCTTCTGGCGGCTATAGGCTAGTCCCGTTCGCAGCGGGCACATCTGCAGAAGGGTCGCCGGCTCGAACACGTGGGCGTCTTTAACGCGGATCTGGCCGGTCGTGAAGAGAGGGCCCTCGGAGACGGGGACGCGGATATCCACGACGCGGGTACCAGCGGTGTCGGTCAGAAAATCAACCGATGGAGGACCAACCTTCACCCGAAGGAAGCCCTGGTCTTGGTAGTATTTCTCGATGTTCCGCAGTTCCCAATTGAGTACCTCCGGGTTGTACAGAACGCCTTCCCTGGTGCTTCGTATTTGAGCTCTCAGGATTGGGCTGCCGATACTCTTGTTTCCCTCGAATACGAGCGAGTGAATCGGACAATTCTGTGCGTTGCCGGATGGGCACAACAATACGAACAAAATGGCCGCTGCAGCACTCCTGGTGCAGGCAGGCCGGCGAAGCCGGACGGAGCCGGTCAACCAAATACCAGCCATATTCGAATGCCCCACCGCCCTTGTTCGATGTCTGAGATTGGAGGACATGGACGGCGCCATCACTTGCAGGAACTGAACGAGACCTGCGATCCGCGCAAATCCGAGTTCTCTAAAGTCCTTCCCGAGAAAAGAGGATTCGAGAGCAGCTGTCGCAGGCATGTATGCTCTCGGTACGGAGCAGATCCGCATAGACTTGCGGGCGAATGCGGACATGACACGCAGTGCACAGTTCATCTTTGGCCTCGGCAAGGGCGATGCCTTTCCTGGCTTCTGCGATTCGCCGATAGCGCGCCAACAGCTCGGTTTCCACATGAGCTTCCATGGCTCGTCTTTCTTCATGCAGCCTGGCCCTCTCTGCCTCCAGGCCAGGCACGGCATTTTCGCACACGCGGATTTTTTCCTCGAGCATGAGGGTAGTTGCTTTGAGAGCTTTTTCAGCGCCCTTCAGATCCTGTTCCTTGGACTCCATTTCCTCCATGATTACCAGGATCTTGTCTTCTTCACTGCGGATCCGGTCTTCAGCCATCTGGATCTCATGCAGCATGGCGGTGTATTCCTTATTTGTCTTGACCGACATGAGCTGATCCTTGAGCTTCGAAAGCTTAGTCCGCATCATGTCAACTTCGCCCTCGAGTGTGCGTCGTTGCTTTGTCAACTCCTGGGCGTGAGCAACGCGCTCGGCGTGGGCTTGCTTGATACGGTTGAGCTCACCTCGGAAACCTTGAATGTTGAGGGGAGTGTCGGAGATCTGCTTCTGGATGTTGGCGATCTTCATTTCGAGATCCTGAAGGGCTATCAGGTTCCGAAGATCGGCATTCACCTGTCGGCCCCCTCCAGAATCCGGTAGCCGGAGGAGGATATAGGGCGGGTGTGCGGCTGCAATCCCCCCTGCTCGGCACATACATCAGTTGCAGTAATTATCGAATCCATAGAGCTTCTGAAATTCTGGCAGTATATCGCCTCACTTTTGGCCTGTCAATTATTAGGGATCAGGGGGCCAGGGGCCAGGGGTCGGGGATCAGGGCGGGTAATCGATAGTTGTTCTTCCTCTTCAGTATCGACAAACCTTACGCCTACGAGAAACTGTGCAAATCCTGACCCCTGACCCCCGGCCCCTGACCCCTGCTTTATGTTGACCTTTTCTCCGGCTCGCAAGAGAATGTCGGCAATTCCAAGGAGGAGCCAGTTTATGCCGGAACAGATGACTCAGGTTCCATCTAATAGCAAAGGCACTGCAACATACACTCGAGACCGTCGCCGAGTCGATAGGGCGCTGCGCTCGGCTGGCGTCGTGGTAGTCATGAACAAGGACCACATCAAGAAGCCGGAGGACATGATCGTCACAGTCCAAGAAGTCTACCAAGCCGGTCTGGTGGCGGAGGTTACCTTCCGGATAGACGAGGCGATTCTGCGTGAGGGGATGCAGGAACTTACACGCCTCCGAGGCTGTGCGCCACCCGAAAAACCCTTGGTTCTGGGTGTCGGTTCTGTCATAAATCCTTCGGAACTCCTCTCCGCGGTTGAGATGGGGTTCGACATGATCGTTGCCCCAGCCAATGTCATGGGAGGCTATGGGGAGGGTTGTGAGTTCGTTAGGACCTGTCATGAGCATGAAGTATTTGCGTCGCCCGCTGCTTTCACGCCGACAGAGCTTCAGTACTTCATCGAAAGAAACGACGGCCTTGAGCCGGATGCAGTTAAGATTTTTCCGGCCAGGTCCCACGGTCCCAAGGGATTGAGCGACCTGCTGGCGCCTTTCGTCCGTGATCGCCACAAGGGGCGGATCATAATGCCAACAGGGGCGGTTGACTACGAGACCGGCCCGCAGTATCGCGAGGCGATTGCAAAGCGCGGTTTCTTTCCCGTTCTGGGGATGTCTGCCCCGCTATCGCTTGTCGACAAGGAAAAGAAGCCCGGAGATCCGGATTGCATCAGGCGCTCCCTCGCCGAGTTCTTTGCGAAATTCAAGAACGGTGTCAGGCCTTGAAGATTTCATTTTGCGCACACTGGGGTCCTCCGCGAAGAGATTCGAGGCAGGATGAGATTTTCACGACCCGGCGTCACACAGCAATATGAGAGCCGTATTGCAGAGAGTTGCGGACGCCTCGGTTTCGGTCGACGGCGCGGTGGTGGGACGGATCGGCAGGGGAATTCTCGCCCTTATCGCTATCTCGCGCCTGGACTCGCGTGAAGACCTGGAGTGGATGGCCAAAAAAATCGTTGAGCTGCGCATCTTCGACGACTCGGAGGGCAAGCTAAACCTCAGTCTTCAGGACACGGGCGGGCAGCTGCTCGTAGTCTCGCAGTTCACTCTGTATGGGGACTGCGGCAAGGGTCGCCGCCCGTCTTACAGCGACGCCGCACCGCCGGCCGCGGCCGAACAACTCTATAATCAGTTTATCGAGATCATCCGCCGGAGAATCCCCGACGTTCAGACGGGTCAGTTCAAGGCAATGATGGACGTCACCATCACCAATTCCGGTCCCGTCACCCTCATTCTCGACAGCCCTCGAGAGAATTGAGACACACGACCTGTAGGAATTTTAGGGTGCAACACAGCCACAACTAATGGCGGTCTTTGAGAACCTTGGCGTACTTTGAGTCTTGGCGGTTTGCTTTTAAAAGCGACCGCAAAGACTCTAAGGGCTGGCGCAAGAATAACTTCACATTCTGCTGCTGGCCCCCAGGCCCGCTGGCGAGGCGCGAGCGACGAGCTATACCCGGGGTGGTATGTGAGGAGCGAGCAACAAAGGCAGCGGGCCTGCGGGCCGTAGCCTGAAAGGGCGCGGCGGCGGGCGCTCGCGCCAGAATGTGAATCTATTCTTGCGCCAGCCCTAACTACCCAAAGGTACGCAAAGAGCATACGTGGTTCGATGACCCAATCCCTTGACCTGCTGATCGACGCCGACGACACGCTTTGGGAGAACAACATCTACTATGAGCGTGTTATCGCGAAGGTGCAGTCCCTGCTTCTGCCGTACGGCGTGGATCCTCTTGTTTTCCGCGGTCATCTCAATCAGACCGAGCGCGAGCATATTCCCGTTTACGGGTACGGCACGGTGAATTTTACCCGCTCTCTCGTCGAATCATTTATGGAATTTGTCCCTGACCATGTGGGCACGAGTGCGAAAAACACGGTTGAAGCAATGGCACTCGACATCCTGGATCATCCGCTCGAATTGCTGGATGGAGTCCCCGAAACGCTCGCCTACCTCTCGGCCCATCACTCGCTATTCCTGGTGACAAAGGGCGATTTTCGGGAACAGAGGCGGAAGATCAGGGATTCCGGTTTGCGGCCGTACTTCAAAGGAGTCGAGATTCTCGACCACAAAAATGAAGAGATCTACCGCGCGCTTCTCACAAAACACGCTTGGAACCCGGACCGGACATGGATGATCGGCAACAGCCCGCGGTCGGATATCAATCCCGCTATCTCGGCGGGAATGAATGCAGTCTACATTCCGCATCCACACACATGGACGCTTGAACATGAGGAACCCGTTCGCAGCCCGCGCTTGATTGAGTTAAAGAGTTTCGCTGACTTGCGCAACCGTTTCTGAAGAAAAAGCGTGAGTCCTAAGACTATCATTTCTAGCGCTCATTCTCTCCGCCGGCGCGGATTCACGGAAGGCAAGATGAAGCTTTTCGAGACCTTACCCCTCTCCAATCAAGTCAGGCTTGATTAGGGATGATGCAGTTCCGTAACATTGTGTGTTTATGGCCGAAAGCAAGCTTACAAACTGGATCTTTGCCCTGGTTGTCATCGCATTGGCTGGGGTCGCACTGGTCTCAATGTACGTGAACATGGACCGGCCCGTCGTACAGGATGTTGCGGCGCCGGATCCGGAGAGCGTAAGCGTACCACAAAACCATCCTCCGCTGGATGCTGCCAACCGCCTGGCGGAAGTCGAGAAGTTGAGTGCCGCCGATCCTCAGAACGCCGAGTACAAGACCCAGATTGGAAACACCTATTACGACCTTGGTCAATACCAGAAGGCAGTCGACGCTTACCAGGCCAGCCTGAAGTTGAGACCGGAAGATCCTGCCGTGGAGACAGATCTGGCCAACTGTTTTCATTTCCTGGGGCAGGAAGATCAGGCGCTGGAACTGCTGAACAAGGTACTTCAGCACAGGCCCGATTATCCTCAAGCCTTATTCAACAAAGGGCTTGTTCTGATTGACGGGAAACACGATGCCGCCGGGGGCATCGCTGCGTGGGAGTATCTCCTCAAGTCAAATCCCGGTTATCCGCGGAGAGCGGAAGTGGAAGAGAAGATCCGTGCGCTAAGATCGTCGGGCAAATAAGCGCGTCAGGCCCTCTTACTATGTTTTCCTTTTTCCTCCGAGTCTTCCTGTTTATTTCCGCATTATGGATTGTGCGGCGCTTTCTCGGCATGCTTTTCGGCGAGCCCCAAAAGAGAAATGCACAGCGACGGCGCGAAGAGACCGACGGCACAGTCGGCAAGATGGTTCGCGATCCGGTCTGCGGGATGTACATGGATCCCAGGCTGGCACTCCGGCTGGAGGACAAAAAAGGGACATTCTATTTCTGCTCAGAGGAGTGCAGGAGTAAGTACTTGGCGTGAGGACTGCTTAGGATTTGGGCGGAATTAACTTCGCAATTGGCACGAAAGAAACCACCTGTGGGGCCTCATCAGACCGGCGTTTCCGGGGGTCTGATGACCTCCGGCACAGGAATTCGGGGGATCTGATGCCGCCCGCCCGCCCCC
>DASQID010000484.1:0-8694 GCA_035631775.1 Acidobacteriota bacterium | reverse complement strand
TCCTTGAGGCCGGAAAGCTTGCCGCTCGGCAGGTCGATTTGTGTCACGTCGCCGGTGATAACCGCCTTCGAGCCATAGCCGAGGCGGGTCAGGAACATCTTCATCTGCTCGGAGGTGGTGTTCTGGGCTTCATCGAGAATGATGAAAGCATCGTTCAGGGTTCTGCCCCTCATGAATGCCAACGGTGCAATCTCAATTACGCCGGTCTCGAGATAGCGTTGGGTTTTTTCTGCCTCGAGCAAGATATAGAGTGCGTCATACAGCGGTCTCAGGTAAGGATTGATTTTCTCCTCAATATCACCCGGCAGAAAACCCAGGCGTTCTCCTGCCTCAACCGCCGGCCGCGTGAGAATGATGCGCGACACTCCCTTTTCGAAGAGGTAGGTCAAGGCCATGGCGACCGCGAGAAATGTTTTGCCCGTTCCGCCCGGACCGATGCCGAACACAATATCACTCCGGCGGATAGCTTCGATGTAGCGTCGCTGATTGAGGCTCTTGGGAGTGACCTGACGCTTTCCTCCAGTGAGCAACTGCATCTTTGGGAAGAAATCGTGAAGCGAGAGGGCAGCATCCTCTGCAATCTGCTTGAACGCGGACTTCAGCTCCCCGTTGGAAATAGCCTGCCCCTTCTCGACAAGCGTGGAGAAGTCCACAAGTATTTTTTCCAGGGCGCCGACATTATCCTCCTCTCCGTCTATCGCCAGCGCGGAATCGCGCGCTTGGATTGTTACGCTGAACAGGTTTTCGAGGAATCTGATGTTTTCGTCGAGAGGGCCAAACAGAAGTTGCAGACTTCGATCGGAAAGAAGTACTTTTCTCATCTAGCGGTACAGTTTCACCTCGCTGATGTGGTTTTTGGGAAGACGTATGCCGGGTGCACTCTCTCCAGCCGTGCAGCTGAAGACCTCGCTGAATCTTGCTCGCATGTCTATGGTCCATATTAGGAGCGCGGTTGCATCAAGTCAATGACAAAATAGGATTTGACTTAGCAGTTAAATCCTTGTAAAGTAAGGGTTTTTATCGAGCAGGTCCGCACGGCAGGATGTCTGCGGAAAACATCTAAGTTAAAGGAGTTGTTCAGGATGGCCAATCACGCATCGGCGCTGAAGGCACACAGGCAGAGCCTGCGACGAAATGCCCGGAATGCCGGCAACCGCAGTTCCTTGAGAACCGCACTGAAAAGATTTTCTCAGCTGATCAAGGCTGGGAAGACTGAGGAAGCCCGAAATTCTATTAGCCGTCTCTACTCTGTTGTGGATAAGGCAGTCCAGAAGAAGGCAATCAGCAGGAACGCTGCTGCCCGGCATAAGTCCCGTCTTGCAAGACATCTCAATTCGTCGATATCGCAACCAAGCAAGCCCCAGTCCGCTTCTTAGTTGGTTTCCGTCCCGAAACTCTACCAACCGCGCCGGATCCTGTGGTTCGGGGCTTCAGCCCCGACACGTAGCGAGTCTGAACGAGCGACGGCCGCCAATGAGTTACGCGTCTGGGCTGAAGCCCAGACCCACATATTCTTTACGGGATAGGCTTGCTCGCCCCGCTGTGTGTTATGCCCTCTGATCCTTCTTTTCAACTCCAACCACGGCCGCGAGGCGCTCTTCGCGCAAGACTACGAGACACCGAGAAGCCTCACTTCGATCTTTGTTACCTGAGGGCTCGCTCAAAAATAAATTCACATTCCGGCGCGAGCGCCCGCCGCCGTGGCCCGCAAGCCAGCAGCAGAATGCGAAGTTATTCTTGGGCGAGCCCTAAAGAGAGCAGATCAGGTTTTCAAGCACCATTCGTTTGTCCGCCGGAGACGATTTGAACTGGTAGTCGGCTTTAGCCAGTTTGAGGAACATTGCAGCCGCAGTATCGCGGTCAATTGCGCGCACGTGCTGCGCGAATTCATCCTGCACGAAAGGCGGTACCTGGGCCGCCGCAGCCGCATCTCGAACACCTTTCCCCTGTTGCACGACATCTTTCCATATCAGTATCTGACGGAAATGGCGAGCCATCATGCTCACGATGCCGAGCGCTTCCTCTCCCGAATCAAGGAGGTTGGCGAGTTGCCGGAGCGCGTCAGCACGATCCCTTCGTCCCAGTGCCTTGGTAAGTTCGAAGACGGTGTGCTGACGACTGCTGTTGACGAGGTCATTCAAGGCGGCATCTGGAACGACCTTCTCCTTTCCTGCATAGATCAATAGTTTTTCCAATTCGTTGGCCAACGACTGCAAGTCCTCTCCGGCCAGATCCACTGCCTTCTTCAGTGTCGATTGGGAGATACGGAAACCCTGGGAGCGAAAGAAGTTTTCCGCCCATTTCATCAGAGCGTAACCCTTGAGCTTCGGGCATTCGACCACACAGGTCTTCTCCCTGAGCTGCTTGCAGAAGTTTGTCCGTCGGTCAAGATCCCCGGCATGCAACAGGAGGATGCTGCGCTCGGCAGGACTGTCTAGGTAGGAAAGCAATGCTGTCTGATCCGATGGGGAGGCGCGCTCCAGGTGTGTCACGAGCACAAGCCTTCTTGACGACATCATCGGGTAGGTCTGCGCCGCTTCCACAATCTCTCGCGCCGAGGATTCCTCGCAGCTGAACTCAACATAATTGAAAGCAACTGCCTCCGGCGTCAGTGCCCTATGCTTGAGAAGTGCGACGGCCTGGCGGCAGAGGTATTCCTCCGGGCCCATCACCACATAAATGCAATGGAATTGTCCCCGATTGAGCTCCGCTTCGAGTTCTTCGAGACTCTGTAGTATCAAGGGATTGAACTATTGAGTATGGTGCTGACGAGACTCGTGGCAAACTCGCGTGACAGCCGCTCCAAAGCCGGATTTTCCTCGGAGAAGAAATCGCTGAGCTTGCTGTTCAGCACGTAGCGCTCACGAAACAGAAAGCCCGTGTTCTGCCACAGCACCTTGGAGTCCGACGTCCGGACGAGCTGGACGCTCAATTGAACCGTCACAAGGAAGGCCGACGCGAAGGTATCAGTCCCAAATATCACCGGGCTGGAACTCATGCTCCGAATCTCGCCGACAAGCACGGCGTCGACACCCGTTTTGCTCGAGGTTATCGGCATGCGTGTGCGGGTGCCGAATTCCTTGATGACCGCACTGGATATCTGCTGCTCCAATTTGTACTGATTAGTCGCATTTCGAAATGTGGGTATGCCGAGCGATTGAATTCCTGCCGGCAGCTTGCGCACCGAACTTCGAACTTGATATCCACAGCCACAGCAGATGAAGACGAGTGCAATGACTTGCCAACATGCCGCCCACGAACGCAGGATGTGGCTTGCGGCCTGCCGTTCGCTGTTCGCAGTTGCCGAAGGCTGCGGACGCGGGCTGCCAACTGGAAGCTTGGAGTGATTCATGGACGTCGTCACGACCTCCTACTATCGGTTGTGACCCTATTCTACGGGATTCAGTTTATCACTAGAAAGCCAGGCTGGGGGATCGCCTATACCTTCGACGTTTGAATCTCCTTCTGTGCCTGATACTTACCCTTTCGGTCGGCATAGGACGTCGTGCAGGATTCCTCGGCACGAACAAACACCGCTTGGGCAATCCCTTCTCCCGAGTAAACCTTGACCGGCACAGGCGATGCATTTGCCAGGGAAATCGTGATGAATCCTTCCCATTCAGGTTCCAGCGGCGTCACATTCACGATCACTCCGCAGCGGGCATAGGTGGATTTCCCCAGACAGATGACCAGGACATCCCGGGGAATGCGGAAGTATTCAAGCGAGCGCCCCAACACGAATGAGTTGGGCGGAATCACACAGTAGCGTCCCCGGTAACTGCGGAATTCCACGGTACTCATTCTCTTGGGATCAAAGCCTTTGCAGCCCCCAAAATCCGGGATTCTATATTCATCCGAAAGCCGGAAGTCATACCCGTAGCAAGATGCTCCGAATGAAATTCGGCCCTTCCTCACGCGGCCTGCTGCAAAGGGTACGATCATGTCGTGTTCTTCGGAGGCTTTTTTGATCCAGTGATCCGGGAGCACAGCCATGAGATTTCAAACCCTGAATGAATTGCTATATTGAGAGGGCGGGAGTCTAGCATCAAGTGGTGCGCCTGTAAATAGAAATGGCTTGACAGCTTTTGGGACCACAAATAAAATGCTTGCACGAACTTATGGAGGCCCAGCGTGATAAAACAGGACATCGTAAACCGTGTGGCCGAGCAACTGAACATTACCAAGGTTAAGGCGGAGATTGCGGTGGAGTCTGTATTTAATTCGTTAAAGAGCGCGCTGAAGCGCGGGGAGAGAATTGAATTGCGAGGCTTTGGTGTATTCATAGTCAAGCCTCGCAAGAGTGGAGTTGGACGAAATCCGCGCACGGGTGAAGAGGTGGCCATCCCTCCAGGCAAGACGATACGCTTTAAGCCGGGCAAGGAAATACGCGCCGACAGAATCGTAAGTTCTGCTGAGAATGTGCCTTAGGCAGCACTCATTTCTCGTTCGAAAGCCCTATAATTTGTGAGCAGTAACTTCCCTTCTGGCCCCTCCGTCCAGTCACCGGAGCATTGGTCCGTCGCACAGGGCTCCTATGCGACGCCTTCCCCTCCCTCGGTGCCAAACACCAGAGAATGGGCAATTTCTGTTCTCCTCTTTCTCCTTACGCTGCTCAGCACTACATTCGCAGGCCTTACCTACGCCGGCGGAGACGTGGGGTTTATCAGGACAATATTGTTTGCGGCGTCCCGCCCCTCGATTCTGTTGTATGGATTACCTTTCTCGGTCACGTTTCTTACCATACTGCTCGCGCACGAGTTCGGTCATTTCTTTGCCTGCCAATACTATGGCATCCGTTGTACGCCTCCTTACTTCATCCCCGTTCCCATTTCCATCGCCGGGACACTGGGGGCATTTATCAGGATCAGATCGCACTTCAAGCACAAGCGGGCTTTGTTCGACGTCGGCGTGGCGGGACCGCTCGCAGGTTTCCTCTTTGTCATCCCGGCGCTGTTCATCGGCATTGCGCACTCACGATTGATTGCGAAGGGAGCGGTTCAGGGCGGCATGAATTTCGGCGAGCCCTTGATTTTCAGGTGGGTAGGCAGACTGGTCTTGGGATACTCTCCTGCCACCCAGGATATGATCGCTCATCCAATAGCCATGGCGGCGTGGTTTGGATTGCTGGCTACCTGCCTCAATCTCTTCCCCATCTGGCAGTTGGACGGGGGCCACATCGCCTATGCGATATTCGGAAGAGACACACAAAGGAAACTGTCGATTATTGCGGCGGCTCTTCTGATTCTGGTGAGCTTCGCCGGATGGCCCTTGCCGTCATACCTCGTATTTGGCCTGCTTCTTCTCGGGTTCGGTATTCGCTTTCGCTTTTACCACCCTCCTACCCTATCCGACGAAGAGGATATTGGACGGGGTCGAATTGTGATCGGCGCACTGGCGCTGCTCATACTGGTCGTCTCCTTCACCCCCGTGCCCATATCAATCGCCTAGCGTGTTTTTTGATGCTAGACTCGGGCCGAGCGCATGGGACCGCGTTGCTGTTTATGCAATATCCTATCCGGGACCCACGCCGGGGCGGTCTGCAATCCCCTCCCCTGCCTGCAGATCCGCGCCGAGCGCAGACAGCCGGGATTTCATACCCGGGATATAGAAAGCCCTCGCTACTAAAGCCGCACGTGGCGGCTCATTGACAGTTCCGGAGTCATCGTGGATAATTCCACCTCTGGCAAGGGCTATGTGGGCGGTTAGCTCAGCTGGGAGAGCGCCGCGTTCGCAATGCGGAGGCCGGGGGTTCGATCCCCCCACCGTCCACCACCAGATCGCCGCCTAGGGCGTCACCGTGGACCGGTGCGCGTCGGCACAAACAGCGGAGTGCGAAAGACCAACACTGCGTACACCTGCGAGCTCACTGCATTCCCCTTCCTATCCGATGCAGGCTCGAACTTCCACTCTTTTACGGCTTGGATGCTTGCTTGGGTAAGCGGTCCGAGCTGTTTTACCGGCTCGATTCGCCCGATGGAACCGTCCTTGGCAACTTCAAGGAGCAGCACCACGCCGCCCTGTACGACAGTATTTGGAGGATACGCCGGTTCGACCACTTCCTTAGGAAATGGCAAGTCGCTCATAACCTCTGAAGGGCTCAGATCCTGAGTCGTACCACCCACAGGAAACAACTCCGGTCTGCGATAGCAGATGACGACCAGAGCCTTCCCCGAGTCTCCCGGTGCGAATTTCCATTCGGTGAGATCCTGCTTCCCGGATGACAAGAAGGGTTCCTGCCCGAACAATGTGGTTATGTTCCTGACTGATCCGGCATCGAACTGAACTGCAAAGACCGCCGTTCCACCTGTCTGGGCAGCGGGCGGGAAGAGCGGCTCGGAAACAGGTGGTTGAGCCTGGCCCGCACTCAACAGCGACAGAATCATTGGCAGAAAGAATCCCATACTTAAAGCGTAGTCGCTGGATCTGAATTATGCAAGCCGGGTTCTCATCCACTCGATGGGTGAAGGATCCGGTATTTTCGTGGAATTCGCGCAATTCGTGGCAGATTTCGAAGCGCTACGCAGGCTTGGCCCGCTGCAGGATTTCCGTGCTCATTCGAGATTTCTCGAGGGGTTGCCTGAGGAATCCCTCAAGGGCGTGTATCGATTGAACGATGACGCTGCGGACGCGTTCATCGTGTTCGAGCGGAAGCCGATCCTTCAATATCTGCAAGACGCCGGTAGACCTGATCGCGGAGAGCCCTCTCACTGCTGCCTGACGCACCACGGCCAAGTCATGAGGAAGGTACTTGCGTAGATGCACAATGGCGCGCTCCTTCCCCGTCCGCGCCAGCGGCAAGAGTGCCATCACGGCGCTGTGCGGGTTCTCCTCTATATACTCGAGTATCGGCTTGAATGCCTCATCCGATCCAATCCTGCCCAGCGCTTCAACCGCACACTCTCGATGAAACGGACTGTTCAATTCGTTGATGAGCATCGGGGTGGCTGCGGCGATCTGCATTTCACCGAGCACGCGTATCAACCCCCACCTCACTCGATCCCCTTCCCCCGGAAACAACTTTAGAATGGCACTTGCTTCGCGGGGCTCGATTTTCTCGACCATTTCACGGACTACCGCGAGACGCTCGCGAGTCGTACCACTCCGCAGGGTCTGAAACCAGGCGTCGAGCCGGTCCAATTTGGGATGGCAGAAGGGAGCGGTTTCGGGCGGAGACTGATCCGTGTCGCCTTCCTGAGCGCCGACGGTATTCTCCGCGCGCTGGTACTGCTGGAGGTCGGACAGGAGCGGCCCGGCGTGGAGGTATCGGTCCTGCGGGCTCAGCGCGAGGCACTTGCGGAGAATAGACTCAATTGCCGCGGGAAAATCCGCCCGAGTATCGCTCGGCCACGGAAAGTTGCCCAGCGGTGGAAATCCCATGAGCATCTCGTAGAGAATGGCTCCCAGGGCGTAGACATCCGCACGACGGTCGACCTGTTTGGTGTCAAAACGCTGCTCCGGAGCCAGGTATGCGATAGTGCCCAGGATTTCGTTCGAGCGTGTGAGGGTCGTTCGACCGTCGTCGAGCACCTTCGCAATTCCGAAATCCGAGAGCATGGGTATGCCGTCGGCGGCAAGCAGAATGTTGGCGGGCTTGAGATCACGATGAATAATTCCTCTCTCGTGAGCGTACGCCATCGCATCACAGACATAGACCATCAGAGAGATCGCCTCCTGCAAATCGATCCTTCGTCCGCCCAGCCGGCGTGACAGACTTCCGCCCGACATGTATTCCATTACGTAGTAATAACACTCGTCCAGGATGCCGCTATCGAGGATACGCACCACCCTGGGATGACGCAGACTGCGAATGATCTCAATTTCACGCAGAAACCGCGCGTAGGTGGTGCTCGAAGACGTCGCCCTTTTCGCAAGAATCTTGATGGCGCGTTTCTCGCGCGTGCGGGGACTTATGCCCAGGTAGACATCCGCCATTCCGCCGCTGCCCAACAGCTCGGTCAGGTAGAATTCCCCGATCTTCCGGCGCAGCATTCCCACGGCTAACCTTGCCCCCGCTCCAATGCCGAGTTTTCCTCCCAGAGCTCCGTACAGTTCTTGCCAAGCGCCTTCGCCCGATACAGCGCAGAATCGGTGCGCTCCAGGAGGTTTTCGCAGTCGCTCCCATCCGTGGTGTATGTCGAGATGCCTGCACTCACGGACACCCGCCGCCCCAGCTTTAACTCCGCGGCGACGGTTCTTTCGATGTCCTTTCGAATTCTCTCTGCCAGCGACGCCGCCCCTTTCAAACCGGTTTCCGGAAGTACCAAAAGGAACTCCTCGCCCCCAAAACGTCCGACCTTGTCTTGCTGTCTCAGATTCTTGCGCATAACCCTCGCGACGTGCTGCAGCACTCGGTCTCCCGTGAGGTGGCCAAAGGTGTCGTTCAGGCTCTTGAAATCATCGAGATCCATCAAGATCACGGAGAGATCTCGGTGATAGCGGCCTGATTTCGCCATTTCCTCTTTCAGCGTACGGGTGATGGTCGCCTTGTTGAGCAAGCCGGTCAAGCTGTCGGTAGTGGCCAGGCGATAGATCTCTTCATAGAAGCTTTGGTCCGCCAGATCCTTGTATTCAAACTTCAGAATTACACGTCCAAGGCAGATCTTGTCCCCGGGTTTCAGCAGGGCTCTGTGTACCTTTTTGTAGTTGACCAGAGTCCCGTTTTTGCTGTCCAGGTCCTGGAGAATCACCTTCAAG
>DASQID010000483.1:0-4782 GCA_035631775.1 Acidobacteriota bacterium | reverse complement strand
GTGTAGTTTATATGTTTCAGCCCGAACTCCCTGCCGTTTCCAAGGAGTCGCAAAAAATCTCCTGCGTTCTTCCCCCCGGTGACAATCAGAATCTCCCTGATGCCTGCCTGAACTAGGGTCTCGATCGGATAGTAGATCATCGGTTTGTGATAGATGGGAAGCAGGTGCTTGTTGGTGACCTTCGTCAGCGGGTGTAGGCGAGTCCCCAGGCCGCCCGCAAGTACAATGCCTTTCATATATTCTTCCCCCATCTCATGGGTCGCAATTGGACGCGATAATATAGCACAACCCTGCTTAAGAGGATGAGATTAGAGGGGGCAGGGGTCGGGGGTCAGGGGCAAGAGAAATTTACGATTGAAAGACCTGCCGGACGTTCAATCGTCAATGGTAAATCGTCAATCATAAATCCTCATGAGGGCTCCGTGATAGAATCGGGCGCATGGAGCCAGTTTCGGCCACTTTGATCACTCGAAACGAAGAACGCAACATCGATGCCGCGCTCCAATCGCTCTCATGGGCTGATGAGATAATCATCATCGACAGTGGCAGTACTGACGCGACACTCGAAATTTGCCGCAAATACACCGAGCGGATCATGCACCGCGATTGGAGCGGCTATGTCGATCAGAAAAACTTCGCCGTTGACCAGGCAGCAAACAACTGGATTCTGTCCCTTGATGCGGATGAGAGGCTGAGCCCGGCGCTGATCGGCGAAATCGAGGAACTGCGCCGGGACAAACTGCAAAGTCCGGGCTACCGCATCCCGCGTGTGGCGTACTTCATGGGCCGCTGGATCCGCCATGGTGATTGGTATCCGGATTACCAGTTGCGTCTCTTCGACAGGCGGCAGGGAAGGTGGCAGGGAGGACAGGTTCATGAATCCGTAATGACGGCTGAGAAACCAGGATTTCTGCGCGGCGAGATATTGCACTATACCTACCACAGTCTCGGTGACTACTTGAGGCGTCTCGAGGTTTACTCGACGCTGGCTGCCGCGGATTACCGTCAGAGGGGAAAGTCATCAGGGCCGCTCGAAATGCTTGGAAATCCCTTCGCAACATTCATCAGGGCCTTTCTTCTCAAGCGCGGATTCATGGATGGGGTGCCTGGCCTGATGGCGGCCGCAATGGGCGCTGTTTCAGTCTTTTTCAAGTACGCGAAACTGTACGAGTTACAGCGCAACCAGCATCCGTGACTGCGGTTGAGAAGCTGACCTGAAGACTGCGCTACATTATGCGCGGATATGCCGGGTCCCTATTGTTCCTCGCAAGTCCTGGCCCCCGGCCCCTGTGTCATCTCTCGCGCGGGGTGATTGGCGCGGTGCGGTAAAAATCCTCGAGTAAATGCAAAAGGCGGCTATCGGGGCAGACCATTGTCCGGCGGGTGAGCCGCCTCTTTCTCCGAATGCCCGGGAGATTGCCGAGACCGGTAAATACGGCCCAATAGAAACTCCAATCCAGAATGAGCCAGCTGATAAGGATCCGGCCAAGTATGTAGGCCAGGTGACGCCGGAACATGACTCGATCGTGCAGCAACATCCAGTGCATCAGGATCCGGCTGCGCCGCGAAACCTTATCCAATGATCGGCGCGAATACCGCCGGTCCATTGTCTGGCTCGCATCGTGGTACGCGACACTTCGGGGTTCGTATCTGACGCACCAGCCGCGCTTCCAGCCACGGTAGGAAATCTCCACATCTTCTACCATGGCTGCGAGCGGATCGAATCCTCCGATTTCCAGCAGCTTCCTGCGATCAAAGGCGGAGAAGGCGCCGATTGCAGTAAAGGAAAGCAGCGAAAGGGAGCCTGGTTCGACGCCGGGCAGAAGATCGTAGTTCTCGTAAGTGCTCCACATGCCGCGGCGAAATCGTGCGATTTTTCCACCGTTACAGAATGCGGCGCCCTTCTGATCAAAAATCTTGCCGGTTACGGCAAACACGCTCGAATCAGCGAAGTGCTCCACCAGAGGGGCGATGCAGTCTGCCTCCAGGCGCACATCGTTGTTGAGCAGGAGTATTACGGGAAAGTGTGCAGCTTCAAATCCAGCCTGGCAGGCTCCGGCAAATCCACGATTTCGCTCCAGCTCAATTACTTGGATCTGATTTGGATAAGCCAGCCGTAGCCATTGCGGCGTGTCGTCACCGCCCGCGTCATCGACAACGATGATCTCCGTCCGGCTTCCACGCAAGCTGCTGTAGCGGCTCGACGCCTCCAAGACGGTCGGGAGGTAAGTCTGGAGAAGGCTCTTACCCTTCCAGGTCGGAATCACGATCGATACATCCATGATGGCATCTCCGCTACTACTATGCCCAAGTCCGTTCGCTTTTTGGAAAGGTTTCTTGCCGCTCTCAAAGTTCCTCGAGTGCCGGCAAATATGATGGAGTGTGAATGGCCAGGCAGAACGCACACGGCAGATAAACGGAAAGGGCGGGACAATGCCCGCCCTTCGCGATTTCCGATGTGATGTTGTGAGAATTCCTACTTCTGGGCTGTTGCGGCCGCCGGAGCCACCGGCTCCTTCACTTTGAAGTCCGTCGCTGCGGTGACGCTCTTGTTGGCTATCTTATCAAGGACATTGATGTCGAGGGAGTATTTGCCGGGTGCGAGGCCTTTCACCTGGATTTTGCCGAGAACCACTACGCGCTGTCCGGAAAAGAACTGAATCGAATCCCCCGCGTTATCCTTGAAGTCCTCGACGACCTTTCCTCCCGACTTGACCGTGTAAGTGACCTCGAGCGATGGCTTGAGACTGGTCTGATCGATCTGCGCATTGTAAATCTGCAGATATGGGATGAGGAACTGTCCGGGGTAGTACTCGGACCTGACATTGGGCAGAATCTTCAAGTCGCCAATTACATACTGAGCCAGTTGATCGGTATTGTTCGCGATCGGGTCCACTCTATTGGCCAGGATGATGCTGCTGCACTGCAGCGTTTCCGAGTCATACTTGGGAACGACGATACCGCGTTCGAGGTGACCTACATATCCGCTGTTGATGTCCTTCAACACCAGATCCAGCTTGAACCGCTGGCCCGGTGGGAGGCCCACGATCTTCTGATACTCGGATCTCTGCGCCTTGCCCTGATCGAAAAAGGGATCGGTGTATTCCTGGGTAATTACATCTTCAAACTCTGCCATGATGCGGCCGGTCAGACCCGTCACTATGCCGTAGACATTCACTGCCGCGCGGTTGAAGTCCAATTCCTTTTTGAACTGCAGATCCTTGTTCTGAAGCTCGATTGTGATCGGCACAAGAACCTTGTCGCTGGAGAGCCTGATGAAGTCGGCTCTCATATCATAGGCCAGTTGGTTGAAGGTGACATTTGTGGAGACGACGCTCTTGAGATCAGCGAACTTGATCTGCGGCGGCCGCTGCAGGTTGAAGTACTGCTCCATGCGTGCAAATGGCATGTCCTTCGCGCGCATGTAGCTGTTTTGGGAGGGATCATTCGCGGCTCCGGGGTTGAAGAAGGGGCGGTCTTCCTTTTTCGACAGCCCTAACTCCTCATTCATGGTCAAACCGGCGCCTGGAACGAACATCAAGGCGTCCTTTTCATCCGGGCTCATGGCGATCTTGTACTCGCCGCTCATCGACGCGTCGACAAATTCGATTTCTATGTCATCGCCGATGCCGTCAATGTGCCGATATCGCCACCTCTCAAAAGGGAACGTCGAGGTGGTTCCGCCGCCTTCCCATATTTCCCGGTTATAGGTTCCACCGGAAGGATGAGATTCAACCTCGTCGGCCTTTCCATACATGATGTAGATTCGCCCACGGTCCGTCTTCCATCCCGGTATGCCGGAGGCGAAGCGCTCGTTGGCGTAGGCAATCCGCCGGTAGTGCTCTTCTTTGAACGAGTTATCAGGATTCCGTGGATCGGGATTTCTTCGGGCCCAGAATTGTTCCACGAATTTCTCCCGCTCCTCATCGGTCTGGAGGTTCTTGAAGACGTTCTTTTCTTCGTCGCTTATGATGTAAATGACATCCTCGTTCAGCCACTTCTTCCAGTATGCCGCCCGCTCGGAAGTCTCTGTCTGTGCTTTGTTTTTCTTTGTCTTTTGTGGAGAAGGGGCCGGTGAGGTATTACCGATGGCGGAACTGAGGAGAACAACCGCCGAAAAAAGCAGTAACAGTCGGATATAACGCATTGGATATCCCTCCAGGGGGACGGAGCTCGTACGGCGGAATTATAGGTTTTCCGCCTAGAGGAGTCAACGCAGAGGCTAGCCGTGCCTGATTCTGAAAATCACCATTTAGGGCACGCCTTAATATACGACGACTAAAACAAGGGGTGGCAAAAAATGACTCGGCAGATCCACGTCCGTTATTCGTAGCGCAGAGCTTCGATCGGATCGAGCCGCGAGGCTTTGAGGGCTGGATACCAGCCGGCGGCGATTCCGATGCCGGCCGCAAAGGAGAATGCCATGCCGATTGCCGCAGTAGAGACGAGCGTCGGCCAGCCGAGAGAGTCGGATATGATTTTGGAGGTAATCACTCCAGATGCCACCCCCACCAGTCCACCGAAGATGGCCAGAACAACCGCTTCGGTGAGGAACTGGAATTGGATGTCGCCTCCGGTGGCACCCACTGCCATTCTGATCCCGATTTCACGAGTCCGCTCTGTGACCGACACCAGCATGATGTTCATCACTCCGATGCCGCCGACCACCAGGCTGACAAACGCGATGCTGGCAAGGAGCATGGTCATCACCTGGTTGGAGCTGTTCGCCAACTCCGCCATATCGGAAAGGTTGCGCACGAAGAAGTCGTTGTCGTCGTTAGG
>DASQID010000482.1:0-1743 GCA_035631775.1 Acidobacteriota bacterium | reverse complement strand
GCAGCTGGAGGATTCAACTCCTGCCCGCTGCTGAAGCAACTGGAAGGCTTCCCCCTGTTCACGAACTTTATTTTCCCTGACTCATCCGCGCAGAAAGTTTTTCCTGTTGACGCAGAATCAATCGGAACCGCGGCAACGCGATATTTCGAGGACGGAGTTCCGCCACATCCGTTAAGAGTAAATCGATAGCCATTCCACTCTTCACTGCCCTGCCCGGGATCAAATGAGGTGCTGGCTTCAGCGCCAGCGGAATCTGTTTTCTGTGGCACCAGGCTGGTCAGAGCGCAGGCATAACCAATCTCAGGATGAGCAGCGGAATAGGCCTTCTGGCCGTTGACGATCATGTTCATACGCATCTGGGCCATCTGCTCATTGGCCTCGTCTTGCTGCTTCCTCAGTCCCTTGAGATAGTCCGGATCGGTCAGCGGTATATGACCAGCAACCGTAATTTCCGTCAGTTGCCAGACATCTTTCTCCTGCTTCATGGTGAAGATGAGGCGAGGGATGACCGGCAAATTCTCTTCCTGTCCATCTTTGTAGCCATGAACCGAAAGTTCGATCTCGTCCTGGTCTCCCATGAGGCTGTCGTGCTCGACGGCGACTTCGACCCTTTCGTGTTCCGAGTCCTCGGTGACGAGGATGTTCGGGCCGGTGTCGAATGTCTCGACCGTCCGCCCCTGTGCGGCCATCGAACGGCCGGCTCCCGCAATACGAAGCACGATGGATGATTCAGGGGATTCATCCTTGCGGATCATGGCTTTGCGTGTGATGTCGGGCAGGTGTTTGGCCAAGTCGTCTTCCCCCTTGCCCAGAAACATCTCGATCAGAGCCTGGCGGGCGGATTGCGGTGGTGGCGTTTGCTGGTTTTGTGCAACTAGTGAACTGCCGGCCAAGGTAATGGCCAACGCGCATAGAACGTGTCGCATACTTCCTCCGATCGCGACATCCTGCCGTAGATATCCTACAGTCCTAAGACACCGCGGAGGGTGTTCTGGTTGCTTAGGGAGCAATAACGGCAGTTTCGGCGCCGTTGAGTTTCTGTGTTTAAATCTCCATACCTATGAAACTGCTGATCGTGATCCATCACCGCTTCGAGTTATGGAGAGCGCCGGGATGGTTTGGACAGCGGTTGGCTGAGCATTTTCCGGAAGTCGAGGTCGTCCAGCGCGACTCCTACGATGGCATCGACGAGCATCTGCGCGATGCCGAGATCATTTTTACGATATCCCTCCGGCCGGAGCAACTTGCGGCGACGCGCAACCTCCGCTGGATTCATGCACCGACTGCGGCGGTACATCAGTTTTTGTTTCCAGAGCTGATCAACAGCGATGTCATCCTGACGAATTCCACCGAGGTACATGGGCCTGTGGTCGCCGAGCACGTCATCGCTCTGATCTTTGCTCTGGCAAAGAAGATTCCCCGGGCGACGGTCCTGCAACAAAAGCATGTCTGGGGGAAGGAAGCGATGTGGAGAGAGGGATACTGCCCCCGCGAAATTGCAGGAGCGACGCTGGGACTCATTGGCTTGGGCAGTATCGGGCGCCGAGTCGCCCGATCGGCTTCGGCAGTGGGCATGCGTGTGATCGCAGTGCGGGAGCACATTGACAAAGGTGCGCCGGAGGGAGTGGAAGCGGTTTTTGCGCCGTCAGAACTCGACAGGCTTCTCGCACAATCAGACTTCGTAGTCATGGCAGCGCCACTTGTATCCGCGACCCAGGGCCTTTTGAACAGCGAGCGCATCGC
>DASQID010000481.1:0-9524 GCA_035631775.1 Acidobacteriota bacterium | reverse complement strand
TCGTTGCCGCTCCTCGACGATATACACCGATATCGCCTGCGTCGCGGCGCCTCGCATCTGCCCGCCCCAGGAGCGCCGCAGGCGCGACAGGTGCTCGCGCCAAAATGTGAATTTATTCTTGAGCGAGCCCTAAGACACTATAAGGCGCTAATCTCTTTGAGTCTTCGAGTCTTTGAGGTGGCCATTTAGTAATAGGAATCATAGGGTTAGGGATGACTGCGGGACATAATACTAAGAGGATCGCATTCCGCAGTGCCGCGCGCTGTTGACAATGGATATGCTCAAGACTAGTATAAGTGATACTGGCCCGAAGGGCGGGCCAGTTTTTTGTCCCCCCATTGTGCTCAGAATGAGCATAAATGAGGTTGAATCGTGTCAACAAGAACTCAAGATTCCCCCTCCGCACCCCGCTATACTGCCGAAGTCGCCCGCCGGACGGCGGCCGTATACGAGAGAGTGCAGCATGTCATACCACCGATCGAGTGGCCGGTTCATGCCCCATACATTGCAGCCATCCAGGAGCTCAAGAGGCAGCGCAACGCCGTCATCCTCGCCCACAACTACCAGACACCGGAGATCTTTCACGGAATCGCGGATTTCACCGGGGATTCGCTCGCGCTGGCCCGCGCGGCATCCCGGGTCGAGGCTGATGTCATTGTGCTGTGCGGGGTGCATTTCATGGCCGAGACCGCAAAGATTCTAAACCCTGACAAGAAGGTGCTCATTCCGGATCCGGAGGCCGGCTGCTCCCTGGCCGCATCCATCACGGCACGGGACGTGCGCCTCCTGCGGCAGCGTTATCCGGGCGTACCCGTAGTCACCTACGTCAACACCTCCGCCGCCGTCAAAGCCGAATCGGACGTCTGCTGCACCTCCGCCAATGCCGTGGAGGTTGTTGGAGCCCTGGGCTCCAGGCGTGTGATATTCCTTCCGGATGAATTTCTCGGCAAGTACGTCAGCGGCCAGACGAATGTCGACGTCATTTTATGGAAAGGTCACTGCGAGGTGCACGAGAGATTCACTGCGGAGGATCTTCGCGGTTACCGGGAGCAATGGGAAGAAATCGAAATCCTCGCCCATCCCGAGTGCCCGCCGGATGTTCTCGCCGAAGCTGATTTCGTGGGCTCCACCTCGGATATGATCCGACACGTGTCCGCGAGCCGGCCTCCACGGGTGGTTCTGGTGACAGAATGCTCGATGAGCGACAACGTCGCGGTCGAGTTTCCTCAGATCGAGTTCGTCCGGCCGTGCAACCTGTGCCCTCACATGAAACGCATTTCGCTGCCCAAGATCCTCCGTTCCCTCGAGACGATGACGTGCGTTGTGGATGTCGAGCCGGCCATCGCAGAGCGGGCGCGCAGGGCTGTTGAGAGAATGCTCGATCCGTCTCTTCGCCGGCTCGGCTGATATGTCAAAATCCAACGAAGCGCTGCCGCCGTTGTACCCCATCCTCTACGAAGAAACCGTCCGCAGGGCGCTGATCGAGGATCTGGGGAGGGCCGGCGATTTGACGACCGCCGCGATCGTCCCCCCAGATGCTGTCGCGGCTGCCTCGATTGTGGCACGCCGGGCCGGACGTGTCGCGGGGATCACAGTCGCCGCAGCTGCATTCCACTGTCTCGAACCGCACCTGGATGTGAGTGTCCGCGTTGCCGACGGCAGCGATGCCGAGGCCGGTGACACCCTTCTGGTCGTTCGGGGCGCTGCAAGGCCTATTCTCTCGGCAGAGCGGACTGCACTCAACTTCCTCGGCCACCTGTGCGGTATTGCGACCGCCACGCGCGACATCGCGCGCGCCATCCAACAGTATCCGACGCGCGTCGTCTGCACCCGCAAGACAACGCCGTGTCTGAGGGCCTTGGAGAAATACGCAGTCAGAGCGGGAGGCGGCGCAAATCACCGCTTCGGCCTGGATGACGCAGTGCTGGTAAAGGACAATCACCTCATACTGGCCGGCGGGGTGTCCGAAGCCGTGCGCCGCCTCCGGGGCTCCGTTGGACACCTGGTCAAGATCGAAGTGGAGGTGAACTCGCTCGAGCAGTTGGAGGAAGCCCTGCGGGAAGGGATCGACGCCGTCCTTCTCGACAATATGCCGGTTGAAACCCTCGTTCGCGCGGTTCGAATGGCGAAGGGGAAGGCGTGGACGGAGGCTTCGGGAGGAATTAGTCCGGCCAACGCTCCCGCCATTGCCGCCACCGGTGTGGATCTCATATCCCTGGGCTGGATCACGCACAGCTCACCCGCACTCGATGTCTCCCTCGACCTGGCAATATCCCTCTGATTCAAGTTCACACAGGAATCCGAAGAACGACGGCAAACGCGCGCGGGACATGCCGGGTTCTGCAACGGTGGCGCGGCGCACGGTACATAGCGGACCCTTTGGGGTTAACCTGCATTCCTCTCCGGCATCGCAAAGCGATAGCCGATCCAGGGTTCGGTAAGGATGTATTTGGGATTCGATAGGTCCGGCTCGATCTTCTTCCTGAGTTGATTGATGAAAACGCGCAGGTACTCCACCTCGTGGCCGTAATCCGGTCCCCACACGGCCTGAAGCAGTTTTCTGTGCGGCACGGGTTGACCCGCGTGTGCCACGAGGTAACGAAAAAGATCAAATTCCTTGGGAGTGAGGTGGACCTCGGAGTCGCGCACCGTCACCTTGCGTGCCTCGAAATCAACCCTCAGATCTTCAAGCATGAGGAGCCGCGGCCCGGCTTCCGGCGAAGCGGGCACTCTTCGGAAAGCGGCGCGAATCCTTGCCAGCAATTCTTCCATGCTGAAAGGCTTCGTGACATAATCATCGGCCCCGGCATCCAGGGCTTGTACCTTGTCCCTTTCGGTATTCCGGACGGACAGGATGATGATGGGAACTTCCGAACCTGCCCTGATGATCCGGCACGCCTCGAGTCCTCCCATACCGGGCAAGTTGAGATCCAGCAGCACCAGGTCGGGAAGATCCTCACGAAGTCGTGCGAGGGCGTCTTTCCCGGAGCGCGCATCGATCACCTCATACCCATGCTTGCTCAGGGTCGTACGCATCACGCGTCGTATCTGCGGCTCGTCGTCAACGACGAGAATCTTGCCGGCGCTCAAGGCGTTCTTGCCCCGTGGATGGGAAATGAAACATGAAACACCGCACCGCGTTCCGGGCGGCCAGTTACCCAGATGCGGCCGCCGTGCTTTTCAACGATGTTTTTTGCAATGGCAAGTCCCATTCCCGTGCCGGGTGTTCCCTGTCGGCCTTCGCAACCGCGATAGTGCTTTTCGAAGATACGATTCCACTCCGACTCGGGAATGCCAGGGCCGGAATCTGCAACGCTCACCGTGACGCTGTCCTTGGGACATTCCGACGAGACGACAACGGGCGAAGTCTTTGGACAGTACTTCAAGGCGTTGTCCAGCAGCTGTTTGAAAACCTGCTTCACAAGGCAGAAATCAATGTCGACAGGCGGCAGCGTCTCCGGAATGTCTATCTCGATCAGCCGGCCGTCTGCTGCGGGATTCAGATCCTCCAGCGCCGCATATACCGTCTCTCTTATGCTGTATTGGAGCCTCTTCAACTCCACAATCCCCACCTCTATCCGTGCCATCTCGACAGCCTCGTTCATGATGCGGTTGAGCCGATCGGATTCCTCGTTGATGACGCAGAGCAATTCGAAATCCCCAGCCGAAGCGTGGGAAATCTCGGACAGCAGACTGGTTGCCGCAGCCTTGATGGATGATAGCGGCGTCTTTAGATCATGCGCCAAGGCATCGAGTACAACCGATTTGAGTTCTTCGCTCTTCCTCGCCGCGTCAGACCTAGCTGCTTCCTCGAGCGCGCTCGTTCTTTCCAGGGCAATATCCACTCGATGGGCTATTGCCTGGATAAGCGTCTCGGAGAGACTGGCGCCGGTCAGCCCGAGGCTGCCCACCGTACAACCATTCAGGTGAATGGGCATGATCGCACGTCGCGAGACCGGTTCCAGTTGCGGATTCTCGGCGTTCACGGCTGCTCTCAGCGAGCCCTCACCGATCGCGGCACAACCAGAACCGGCTTCGAAAATTACATCCTTGGGCCTGTAATAAAGCGCGGCAGCCTCGACTCCAAAAACCTCAACGATGCGATCGACCACATTCTTGAGTGTGGATTCCACAGTGGCACACTGCAGGATAGCCTGGCTGAAATTGTAGAGACTCTCCAACTCGCGCCGCCGTGCGCTGGCCTCGCGCTCTTTGCGCCTGGCTCTCATCGAAAGCTCGGTTGTGGTGATCGCGGTTATCAGAAAGGCAGAAAGGGCAATCCAATGCTGCGGAGCTCCCAAACCGAATGGGGGAGCAACAAAGCACTCCACAAACAGGCCTGCGGCGATTGCCGCAGCCAGGGATTCGGCAAAGCCCCACCGGCTCGCGATACCCAGGACAGCCAGCAGAAGGGAGAGAACAATTGCGGTCTTGCCAAGATAGGAAATGCGCAGGAAGAGAGCCAGTATCACGGCAATGATTCCTACCGCCGCGGCGAGACGCAGTATGCGTCGCAGCAACCAATTATGAATCGTGAAGTCTAGGGGGATGAGCGTTTCCTCAACAATATGAACGGCCGATCGCTTCAACAACTCTAGAATCACAGTACTTCAACGCTCACTAGCATTATGGGCCCTTTGCGGAAGTTCATACAAGATTCCACTTCCTATCTCCTAACGTATTAGCAGAAGCCCAGGATCAAGGCTGATCCCACACAAGGCTGGGGCAAAAACTGACCACCTAGGCCGGGGCTCCACATTATGCAATATCCTATCCGGAGGCTTGCGCCCCCGGCTACTTGCTTTGGCCCCCGGGGTCTGATCCGACTCGCGATTCGTGGAGTTTCGCGACAGAAACCAGTCCAGCCCGTCGGGCGAGCACCGACATCTTTCGCGAGCCGCTGGACCTTAAGGAAATCGTAACCAGGTCTTAATGAATCCTTGATTGCTGGTGCGGTATGCTTCGCTCAAGAGAGCAAAGACAGGGGCGCAATGCAAACATCCAGAGCAGAGGACTCCTTCGAGGAGACGGTATCGGTGTCCTCGATTTCCAAGAATCCGGGCAGGCATCCATGTCTGGAGATGCCGGGACTGTGGTCAGTAGTCCTGGCCGGCGGGGAGGGCAACCGGATTCGGACTTTTATACAGGGTTGGCTCGGGCGGCATCGACCGAAGCAGTACTGCACTTTCGTCGGAACGAGATCGCTCCTCCAGCATACTCTCGATCGGGCCGGACGGCTTGTTCCGGACGAGCGCACGCTGGTAGTAATCGACCGGACGCATCGTCAAATCGCCGAGTCTCAGATCGCCGGCAGGTCTTCCATACGGTTGATCGTACAACCCTGCAACCGTGATACGGCAGCCGGCATATTCCTGCCGCTCACGTATATCAGGCGAATCGATCCTGAGGCGACCGTCGTCATCTATCCTTCCGATCA
Source organism: Acidobacteriota bacterium (assembly GCA_035631775.1). Classification (GTDB taxonomy): domain Bacteria; phylum Acidobacteriota; class UBA6911; order UBA6911; family UBA6911; genus DASQID01. The sequence goes on along the minus strand of DASQID010000481.1, from coordinate 4,087 downwards.
TTTTGTGTACCCTGAAAATGCTTACGTCGGCGCAGTGCAGGTAGCAGTCGAGGAGGCGCGGTGTTTGACCAATCGCCTGCTTCTCCTGGGGGTCGCGCCCGACGAGCTTGAACTGGAATACGGTTGGGTCCGACCCGGCCCAGCACTGGAGGGCAACGGTGGCAACGTGCGGTCGGTGGAGGCATTCATCGAGAAACCCGGGATGGCCGAGGCCAAAGCTGTGATGGAATCCGGCGCCCTTTGGAACACGTTCGTGCTTGCGGCAAAGGTCGAGTGGTTATGGCAGCTGGGATGGCGCTTCTTTCCCCGAATGATGCCGCTTTTCGGAACCCTCGAGAAAGCCATCGGCTCCCGTCGAGAGGGCAGGATCCTCAGTCTGATCTACGAGCGCATGCCCACCCTGAATTTTTCAACCAATTTCCTGCAACGTGCCCCGGAACACGTCGGTGTGATGAAGCTGGAAGGGGTGCTGTGGAGCGATTGGGGCCGGCCGGAACGAATCGTCGCCAGCCTCCAGAAGATCAATCGACAGCCTGCCTTCTCCCTCGACCGGATGCATAAGGCTCGAGCTTCTGCCTCTGCTTAGAAATTTCTAATATTCTATTAACAGGGACACATTAGAGATTCCGCGCTTCCTGGCGAACCGGGCAATGTCGCGCTGGCGGCACACCGCGATACCTTTTTCCGGGAACTTCGTCGCATCAGGAAGAATGACGAGATCCGGTTCACGACATTGAAGGGCTCCTGCCGTTATCGCGTGGACTGGGTCAGAGTCGTGACGCCGGCTGATACCAGCGTGCTGAAGGCCAACAGAGAACGAACGCTGACACTCGTGACTTGCTACCCAATTGATTTTATCGGTTCCGCTCCCGACCGATATGTTGTCCGCGCACACCAGATCAGACCGTGACCTTTGTTCGCGGTGCCGATTAATTTTCAAAGGCGCAAAGAAGGCCACTTCTCGGGGGGGTCAAGTCGGCATCAAACGGACATGGATACAGTCGTGCGATGGACAGTGTGTGTGACGAGTCTCGACACCGCGAGCTGTCCACGCCGTTGTTTTCAAGTGGGTCCGGGTCTGAAGCCCGGACCCACATGATTCGCTATGATAACTGGTGAGGAATGCGCGTTAATCGATCGACACGAGTACATCGAGCCATGCCGAGAGCTGTGGTAAGATCCAGCGAAGTGGGGGGCAGGAATGATGTCAGCGTTCTGTATTTCCGGTGTCATGGCCTTTTCTCTACTGCTCGCGCCGTCGCTCCTCCCGGGACAGCCGGACCTGCTGCGTCAGGGCATAGCACTCATGAACGCTTCCCGCGCGCCGGATGCTGAGCGGGTTCTTGCCTCCATTCCTGCATCCAGTCCCGATTATCATTCCGCTCGAATTCTGCTGGGTTTCCTCTTTCTTCAGCGCGCTGCGCTCTCCGAAGCGGAGCACTCCTTTCGTGGTGTTCTAAACCTGTACCCGGAAAATGCTCCCGCCCATCTCGGGCTGGGAATGACCTTTCTGCAAAAGGGCCTCGCCAGGCAGGCAGCGCGCGAGTTTCAAAAGGTCATGGGGGATGCCTCACTCGGCGGCAGAGCGCAGCTGCAATGGGTCCAAAGCCTCTTTCTCATGGGAAAGGAGGACGCAGCATTCAGCGAGGCGCAAGGCTTGGTTTCCCGTCATCCCGGCGTTGCGGAGTATCAGAACGTCCTGGGTTACCTCTATCAGGCACGTGGTATGCCCGGCGAGGCGGCGCAGGCGTTCCAGCGTTCAGTCGAGCTCAATCCGCGCAACCTGTCGACTTTGATGAGCCTGATTGCGCTTTCCCGAAGCCGGCGAGACTGGGCTCAGGCACTGATGTGGACCGAGCGCTCACTGGAAATCGATATCAACCATCCTCTGCTATATGAGGAATACGCAGTGGCCTGCAGGCACCTGGGCCGCACGGCAGATGCCGAGAAGGCAGAACACAAGGCGAAGATAGTATACGATGCGGAGTTGTTGTACATCCGCGCGACCGGTTCGAGGCTGTCGGGCCGGACGAGCGAGGCCGAGGAGTTGCTGCGCAAGTGCGTTGATACGAATCCCCATTTATCCAAGGCGTGGGAAGACCTAGGAGAGCTATTGCGCCGTGCAAACCGGCTCGAAGAGGCGCGCAGCTCCTTCCTGGCGGCATTGGAAGCCACACCCGGGAGTTCACGCGCATACCTTGGGCTCGCCGCTACTTTGCAGTCCCTCGGCAGGGACGCCGAGGCTCTGCGCTACTACAAGAAGGCGTCCAATTACGGCCTCGATGCGCCGGATCTGCTGGCCGGCATGGCCTCGGTACTGTTGGACCAGGGGAAGGCGCAGGAGGCATCCGCGGCCATGCTTCGCGCCCTCAAACAACTCCCCGATAGCCCGGACCTGCTTGCATATTTCGGACACACGCAGGAAGCCGCCGGAAAAGACAAGCAGGCGGATGAAGCCTATGAGAGCGCACTGCGCATAGATCCATTGCAGCCCGACGCGATCCTCGGAAAGGCCCGGTTGAATCTGTCGCAGGGTCGCATCGCAGAGGCGATCGCCCTGTATCGCCAGGCGACAGAGGTCAGGCCAAACAGCAGCGAAGCATGGCGGGGCTTGATCCAGGCCCAGCGCCGGGCGCGCAGGGCTGATGCTGCCGAAGTCAGCTGTCGTGCCTGCCTCGAGCACCTGCCGGCGGAGCCCCAATGTCGCGAGCAGCTCGCATCCCTTAGACTCGATGCCGGCGACTATCCGAGCTCTGCAGGCATGTTCCAGAATCTGTTGCGCGACGGCGTTGCCTCAAAAGAAATACTGGACAACCTCGCTTTCTCGCTGATGAAGGCCGGCGACTATTCTCAGGCCGCCGGGCTTTTCGAGAGCTCTTTGAAGAGGTACGGCAGGGATGGTTGGATCTATGCAAACCTCGGGTACTTGTATCGGTGCCGTGGAGATCTCACCGCCGCAGCGCGGAATTTCCGGCTGGCACTCCAGCTTGCCCCGACGGATCCGGACGTCAACCACAATCTGGGCCTTCTGCTTTACCTATCGGGAGACTACAGCTCCGCCGTCGGACCCTTCCTGGCTGCCATCCGTCTCAGGCCCGGCTGGGGCCTGGCTCATTTCAACCTCGCGCTCACATATTGGCACCTTGGGCAATATGCCATGGCGTTATCCCAGGCGCGGTTTGCGCAAGAGGCCGGAGTGCGGGAGTCCGGCGCAGTTGTCAAATCACTCTCGGAGAGCCTGTCGCTGGCGGGACCGAGACTGGTCACAGTTCAGCGTCCCCGACCTTGACGCGGTCGCTCTGGAACACGGGGGCTGTATATCGGCAGACGCGAATGGTTTGGTATCCCTTCGGGGCGTCAGCCTTTTCGTTTCGATTTGCCCTGGAGATAAGTCTTGTAAGGCTGCCCAGGAGGCGCGATCGAAAATGTAATTTGAACTTCGTCGTTCGCTCCCATTTCGTAATCGAGCCGATAGCGTGGTTGAGCCGCTTTTTGCTCACTCTCGAAAACCACCGCGGCCTGCTTCGCAGGGAAAGTGACCTCGTAGTGGATAATGTGGCCCTCATTATCGAAGTAGTCGGCACGAAACGTGGATCCCTCTTCCGAAGGATAGACGATCATCAGATCCTCGTGCCGTATCCCCACTTTCTCTCCGGGTTTGGGCGGATATTCCGAGTAGCTTTTGCGGACCAGGATTTTATTGTTCAAGTCAGGTAAAAACGAAAACGCGCCTTCGCCTCTCCCTGGATCGCCTGATCCGATTCCCACCCAGTCTCCGATCAGAAATCTCCAGCGCGCCCACATATCCTGATGCCCGGTGCCCTGCGCAATACACTGCGCGACGAGGAATGTCCAGGCAATGACCGCATGCACACAATATTTGTACGTCTTCACTTCGACCTCCGCCGTGTGCCGCAAGAATAGCACAAGGTCTCTGCGCCTGGTCATTTTGCGACTATCCTTCAGGACGCGGATCGTCGCCGCTTGCACGGAGATCCCATGAGCGTCCGGGGGCGCCATTCTTAATTCGATTAAGGTAAACCACCGCCTCCGGCGGTGAGACTCGAAAGGGCTGTGCCGCTCCGGC
>DASQID010000480.1:0-3981 GCA_035631775.1 Acidobacteriota bacterium | reverse complement strand
AGTAGTAGGGATCATCGGATGTGGATTCGAGCTTTTGTCCCGAAAAGTAAACCAGCACATCCGAGCCCGGTCTGAACTGCTGGTGATAGCCGAACTCGGCCCGATTGCGTCGGGTGAATTGGCGCCTGTTTGTGTTGTTGTCGAAGTTAATCAACGTAGTGCCATGGTCTCCCTGGTTCTGTTCACCATGGCTGTAGAGAAGCAGAAAGTCGCTGTGCGGGCTTAATGCGAACTTCATCTGTGCAATGCCGTCGTAGCTCAGCGTGTCGTCGTTAATGGGACGAAATCCGTCGGATCTGGAGTAAGTCCCGATCGCGCCATAGGCAAAGCGCGCGGTTCCGCCGCTGGCAATGAGCGATTCGGTGCGGCTGTTGAAGCTTCCGACCGTCCCTTGCACGGTCCAGAAGGACCGGGGCTGTTCGAACAGGGTCGTATAGTCGTTGAAAGAGTTGAATGAATTGGCATTGACGGGCAGCAGCATACGCGCGACAAGCTGCTCACTGCCGGCTGCCTGCGTCCGTCCGCGAAGGTTCAAAAACGTCTGCGCGAGGAAGATGTGCGCCGAGCTGCTGGACGGATCCGCGATTTGCGACCTGAGCGCTTCGAAGTTGCCCCATTCCGAGAGATACATCCGGTTGTATGCGGTGGCCAGGTTGACGTTGCGCGTTGCCCGATCGGCGTCCAGCAGGAAGCGGCTGCGGTAGACGGCCCGGTTGTCGTTCAGCTCGATCGACTTCGTAAATGCCCGCACGGCTTCCGCGGGTCTGCTCAGGTCGTTGTAGAAGATCCCCGAGTACAGATGCGGCGTGGGATCCATCGCGTCGAGGGTAGTGGCGGCGCTCAAGGCTTCGAACGCCATCTCGAATCGGCGCTCATCGTAGAAGGCCTTACCCAGGTAGCTCTGATAGATCGAGATTTGCGGCTCGAGGGTCGAGGCGATCAGGATTGACTGGACAGCGTCCTCACGCTTTCCCTGCCTCATATTGGCGATGCCCAGCCCCAGGAACGGCTCGCCGCGGGTCGAGTCCTGTGCGATGGATTTCTGAAAGTAGACTTCTCCCTCCCTGGTCTTAGCTTGTGACAACAGGATGAATCCCAACAGGGAGTTCATCGCGGCGTCGGCGGCATTGCGCGCGAGTCCCCTCCGGACAATCTGTTCGGCACGGGCCGTGTCCCCCATCCCAAAAAGCAGCTTTGCGACCTGGACTTGGGCAGACACATATTGGGGATCTATCTCGAGGGCGCGGCGAGCCGACTGCAAAGCCTCCGGAATCCGGAAGAAACTCTGCTGGGCCAAGCTCAGGTTGAGATATGCGCTGGGAGAAAGCCCATTGCTGGAGATCGCACGCTCGGCGGATTCCAGTGCCGCGTTCTTGTCGTCCTGAGCCAGCTGAACGTTCGACAGCAGCCCTTGGGCAATGGAGTAGTTCGGGTCGGAAGATGGGATCTTCTCGAGGATCTGCCTGGCCTGCTGCGCATCTCCGTACAGGAGTTCCGAAAAGGCAAGTTGTGTCGCGGCAAGGCTGGAGCGCGCCGGATCGGCCCGGCGGATGATTTCGAAGAACTGCTGCGCGTCGCCGAGGCTGTAATAAGCCATCGCCAACGCCACGGTAGAACGATCTGTGGGAGGCGATACCTTCTTGAGCAATTCAATAGCAGCGCCGGCACGGTTGCTCTCGAGATATATCCAGGCGAGATCCGATAGCGCCTCCGCGTTCTCAGGGGCCGCGGCCAGGATGGCTTTCAAAGCGGTCTCGGCCTCATCCCGCTTCCCGAGGTCGTGTTGGGCGCGTGCCAGCACAAGCAGATTCTGGACGTCGTCCGGCGCCGCGCTGCGCCTGGCGGTGGCCGCAGCCAGAGTAGCCTGCAGCTGCGCAGGATTCTGGTTCAAGAAGGGATAATCGGCGGGGCTGATAGTGCCAGGATAATAAAGCACCCACTGCACCGCATCGCGCGGCCTCAACACTACGCTCTTGGTTGGGGCCTGGCCGATCCTTGCCCGGGCCTGCTCTCCGGGACCGACCAGCACTGCTCCCTGGTCGTTGCGGAAATCGACCAGCCCGTCGAGCATCGTGAGGATGGATTCGCCGTCGTCTGCCACCTTCAGGTCAAACTCGGTGCCGCGGATCGCGGCGGTTACAGCCGGGGTGTTCACCCTCACGTTAGCCGGCTTGAGCTTCGACCTCAGCCAGACCTGCCCGTTGGCAACGTCCAGGAGGCTTTGATTTCCCTGTGCAATGCCGGTTTGAACGGCACGGACGAGCAGATTGCTCGTTTGGCGGATTGCTCGCAGCTGCAACGTCGTATTTGCGTTGAGCTTCAACTGCGTCTCGTCGGCAAGAAGAACGACTGCGCGACTCTGGACCAGCGTGCGAATCGTGTCCCCGTTATCCAGCAACTGCAGATTTGCCGCAGGTACCCAGGGCTCGGAGGGCGTCTTCTTCAGTTCCGCTTTTCCCTGCAAACTGACGATCTTTCCGGCCGTGTCCGCCAGCAATTGAGACGACCACACGGAATGAACGAGGATGACTGAGAGTAAAAACCTACGCATGCAGGGGGCCCTCCATCGGTAAAGATGTGCCCTTATAGCTCTAACGGGGTAAGAATTCAAACAAAGGCATCGACAAACAAGTTCGCAGTTCGCCGTTCGCAGTCTGCGCCTGGTCTGTGGTCTCTGCGTACCGCGAACTGCGAACTGTGAACTGCGAACTGATGTGACGGTGAGGCTACTGCTCCATGGCTATGTATTTTCCACTCACTCTCTCGAAGGCCTCGACGACTTCCGGATCAAAATGCTCGCCGGCACCTTTTCTTATCTCGTCGAGGGCCTGCCACGGGGGCCTGCCCTTCCTATAAGGCCGATCGGTGACGATCGCATCGTAGGCGTCGGCCACGGCGACGATTCTGGCTCCCAGAGGAACATCGTTTGCCGGTCCCGTTCCGGGACCCAACGTATAAAACTTGTGGTGCGCGAGAATAATGGGGATGGCCTCTTTAAGGACCGGACCCACTCGCGATACCAGTTTGGCACCGAGGTCCGGGTGTTTCTTCAACTCTTCCTTTTCTTTTTCCGTCAGGCTCGCAGCCTTTTGAATCAGTCCGGTTGTAATCTCGAACTTTCCAATATCGTGCAACAGACCAGCTATTCGAATGTTTTCAACGGCTTCGCGCGGCAGCCCCATCGCTATCGCGATGTCCATTGCCACCTTTGAGACGCGGACCGAATGACCTTCGGTGTATCTGTCCACGGACTCCATCAACTTAGCCAGGATTTCCAGGATGCCTATATACGCATCGCGGACGATGTCAATCTGCTTCTGCTTTTCCTCGTAGAGATAGCCAACCGCACAGCTTGCAAGTATGAGGAAGCCTCCCCACGGAAGGAGGTTTAGCGCCAAGGTCATTATGCTGTTGCCGACCGGGTCGAGGTATGCGTGAGGGAATACCAGCACGCTCAAAACGACGATCAGGATCGAAGATACCGCGGTCAGCACTCCACCCTTCTTTCCCATTGCGTATCCGGCTGCCAGTACGGGGAGGTAGTAGAAGTTCAGAAAGCCGATTTTCTGGGGCACGAAGACGAGTATGAAAGTGATCCCGAGTATGAGAAACGACACGAGAATGGGTTCAAAGAATCTGAGAACGACATCCTTGCTGCCTTGAAATGCCATGAGTATCCAGCCCCAAGATGATATTGATGATCAGGAGCTTATTGCACCGGGCAAATGGAGGGGTACACCCTCTCCTTTGGCACTGATCTAGTTATCGTCAGGATCTGTTGGAAATTCCAGCAATTTATCCGACCGCTGAGATCGTATGGAAGGCACTAACCTGATGATTCTTTTCTGCCTGCAGGGAATTCTTTGCGTTCCTTCGCGCACTTAGGGCCGGCGCAAGAATAAATTCACATTTTGGCGCGAGCACCGTCGCGCCTGCGGCGCTCCTGGGGGCCAGCAGCAAAATGTGAAGTTATTCTTGCGC
>DASQID010000479.1:0-21316 GCA_035631775.1 Acidobacteriota bacterium | reverse complement strand
AGCAACAATGCCTGCGGGCCTGCGGGCCGCAGCCCGAAGGGGCGCGGCGGCGGGCGGGCATCTGCTTCGTTGCCGCTCCTCGACGATATACACCGACATCGCCTGCGTCGCGGCGCCTCGCATCTGCCCGCCCGGCGCTCGCGCCAAAATGTGAATTTATTCTTGCGCCAGCCCTAAGACCAGCTGAGACGCAAAGGCGCCAAGGCGGACTCGACTATGAGGCGTTTGCGCGTGCGACAGAGGGGTATGCAAAACAATCGTTGCGTTAGCCAATGCTTCGGCGGTGGGACACGCTAGTGCAGAGCTGCTTCCAAGACAGGACGTGGATCTGAAGGAAGCCTTATTCAGGCCTCCTCAATCGAAGAACTGACGATCCTCATCCGACAGACGAGCCTTGGCTGCCTTGTTAAACGTGACGCCAAGACCCGGCCGGTTCCAGACTTCGATAAAGCCGCGCTTGACGATCGGGTCCGGCAACCCGTCGACGATCTCATACCACCACTCGGGTTGGCCAACCGGATATTCGAAGGCAATGTAGTTTTGCGGCATGGCAGCGCCTACCTGAACCTGCGCGGCGAGTCCGATAAGTCCATTGAAAACGCCATGGGGTGCGATGAGGATGCCGTGAAGGTCTGCGTATTCCGCGATCCACTTTAGTTCTGCAATCCCGCCGACGTCAGCCGGGTCGGGGCCGACAATATTTACCGCCTGTTTTTCAATGAGATCCTTGAAATTCTGCCGAAGGTAGATCTGTTCTCCGGTGTGAATCGGGACAGTGGTACTTTGCGTCACTTCGCGATAAACATCGGCGTTGACATAGGGCACATAATCGCCTGTGATCAGGTCTTCGAGCCACGTGATGTGCAGCGGTTCGAGCGCACGCGCAAACGTGATTGCGTCCTTTACCGTCCAGCCTGGTCCGCAGTCAAGTGCGAGCCCAATTCCGTCACCGAGAACGTTCTTCATCGCTTCGACGCAGGCGACGATGTGTTTGAGTCCGCGTTCGGTCATGAGACCCCGATCCGCGTGCGGAGTTCCCGACCGGGGCTCGTCGAACCAGGCGTCAGGCACAGAGCGCATCATCGCCGGATTGTGGAAGCCGATCGCCTGTTTGATGAGCGTGAAGCCCTCCTTCGCTTCCTTCATCCTGGCCATGTTCTCGGCATAGTCTTTCGGCGATTGGCCGGTCATCGGGAAACGGACGCCTCCATTGTAGGCCCGGACGCGTTCGCGGATTTTGCCGCCCAACAGTTTGTAGACCGGCACTCCGGCCACCTGGCCGGCGATGTCCCACAAAGCCATTTCGATCGCGCTGACGGCCGAACCCCAAGGCTTGAACGCACCCAACCGGCGGATCTTGAGCAAGACGCGCTCGACATCCGTCGGATCTTCGCCAAGGATATAGTTCCGGTAAAAGAGAACCATTGGCTTGAGGTACGGCTTCGTGGATTCGGCTTCACCGTATCCGGATATACCCTGATCGGTGACGATCCGGACCACGGGATTCCGGCCGATGATCGCACACCGGAGGTCGGTGATCTTGACGGATCCTGATTGCTTTTCAGTAAGCAATGGCCCACTCCTCCCCCGACCCGACAATGATGCTGCCGCCGCGATACTTGACACAGATCCGAGAAATGATCTTCGCGTCCAGTTAGCCATTGCTTACTCCTCTTGGAGGCACATCGCCAAACAGCATGCGTTTGCAGTCCTACCCGGGGCCGAAAACGAAAGGTCGAATACCCTTGCGGTCGGAGAATAGCACGGGTTTCCGTGGATTTTTCACGAATATTCCAGCAGAGTAGGATCACGCAAGCACCACCAACGCTAAGTCGCATCCTGGAGTCTTTGTCATGACTGGAGCAAGAGTCCTCGCATTCCTCGCCGTCTCACTTTTTCTAATGGCAGGAGAAGATCCTTTCTCGGGCGTATGGCAACTGAACCTCTCGAAATCAAAGATTCCTCCGCCGATACCGAAGAGCCAGATTGCCCGGGTACACGCCGGCCCTTCCGGCATTCGGATATCTGAAGAGGTCGTGAGCGAAACGGGAGAGCGGTTGACTATTACGGTGGATGCCAAGTTCGACGGGAAGGACTACCCGGTAAATGGCTCACCGTATGCGGACACCGTCTCATATCAGCGTGTCAACCGGTTCACGATCAAAGGCGTCGGCAAAAAGGCGGGGAGAGTAATTATGAATGAAACGGTGGTAGTCTCGCCGGACAACAAAACCATGACCGGCACATACTCGGGTGCCGATACCTCGGGAAAGTCGGTTACGGCTGTTGCAGTATTTGACAGGCAGTAACTGGGGAAGTGCCGGCCCAGCGACATTTTGATTCGTTGAATCTTGGAGGTGGTTCCTTTAGAACGCCACACCTCGCCGCTTCGCTCAGGAAGGAAGGGTGGTCCGGACGGTGACTTCCTGGACCGATGACTCCGCCGTCGTGCCTTGAGCGACTATAAGACTGCGAGCTTCGGCGCGCAGTCCCGGTAGCCACGCAAGGTATGCCGCCGAGCCGGCCAGACATATCAGAGCTCCTAGGGAAACAGTAAGGGGCGCCCCAAACTTTTCAGCAAGAAGGCCGGCGAAAAACGCTCCAAAAGGTGCCATCCCCATGAACATCATCGAATACACGGCCATCACACGCCCGCGCAGCCGGTCCGGCACCATCGACTGAATGAGGGTATTGCAGGAACCCATCTGCACCATCATCGCAAAGCCCACCGGCAGAAGAAATGTCACCGACAGCCAGAAGGAGTGCGACAGGGAAAATACTATAAGGCTCAAGCCGATGCCCGCACAGGAGTAACCGACCCATTTAGCCAGGCCGCGCAATCCGGAGCGGGCGGCTAGACTCAATGCGCCAAAGAGCGCTCCCACCCCGGTGGCTCCCATAAGAATCCCGAGCCCGCGAGCGCCGCTGTGCAGGATCTTGTCGGCAAAAATGGGCATCAGCACAGAGTACGGCATACCCACGAGGCTGACCAATCCGAGCATGAGCAGGAGAGCACGAATCGGCTTCGCCGTCCGAACGAAGCGAAATCCTTCGAGCATGTTGTGGAGAGGCGAACCCGAACGGGCCAAACTGGGTGCCGGCCGCAGATGCATGAGCAGCAACCCTGTAATCACGGCAATGTAGCTTACGCCATTGGCGAAAAAGCACCAGCCCTCTCCGATTTTGGCCACCAGTACTCCGGCAACTGCAGGACCCAAAATCCGGGCGCTGTTGAACATCGATGAGTTGAGGGCAATTGCGTTCATCAAATCCTCTCTACCCACCATCTCGACAATAAATGCCTGCCGGGCTGGAATGTCGAACGCATTGACCGAGCCGAGCAGCGACGAAAGCACGAATATCTGCCAGACCTGGACCCATCCCCCCAGCGTAAGGATTGCAAGAACGAAGGCTAGGATCATAGACGACGTCTGTGTGCCGACCACAACACGATGCCGGCTGTATCGATCGGCAACGATTCCACCTATGGGTGCCAGCAGAAACACGGGGATTTGTCCCGCGAATCCGACCGAACCAAGCAGCAGCGCAGAGCCGGTCAACCGATAGACCAGCCACGACTGGGCAATGGACTGCATCCAGGTGCCGATGAGGGAAATCAACTGCCCGGCAAAGAAAAGCCGGAAATTTCGGTGGCGGAGCGCCCGCAAAAGCAGTTCAAGCCTTGATGGTTCACCATGGGTGGCAGCTTTGTCGGAAACGGAGGTCTCAGATTCGGGAGCTGAGTAGGAAACCATTCGGCTGAGTTTATCCCATCCACACACCGAAGGCCAGCGCGCGGACGCGCTTGCAGCGGAGACGCCGGGCAGGATTTCTGCACTGACGGGTCGACTACATCGGAGGTTGCGCGTGGCTCATTTACCGAATCATCCGGGTGATTTCCCCCAACATCTTTGGGTTCCCTGAATTCAGCGAACTGAAGCGACGCGGCAAAACAACTCAGCTGCAAAACATTGCAGGTAGACGGGCAACACAAGATGGCTGGCGCGAGTATTGCCAACAATTTTGTCATGGGAGGGCTACAACATGATCACTACATTCATATATATCATATCTGCGATCGTGATCTTCACTGTTACCGCCCTCGTGGTGGTCTCGCTGGCACGTCGTTACCTGAGGTTGCGTGGGCCGCGTGTCGTAACCTGTCCCGCCGATAACACCCAGGCTGCCGTGGAGGTGAATCCCGTTCGTGGAATCCTGACTGGCCGTGATCTCCATAATCTGCAACTGCAGTCCTGCTCGCATTGGCCGGAGCGCGAGAACTGCGGCCAGGCCTGTCTGCAGGAGATCGCAGCCTCGCCCGAAGGCTGTCTCGTCCGGAACATCCTGGCCGGCTGGTATGCTGACAAGACGTGCGCTCTCTGCGGCAAAGCCTTCGGAAAAATGGACTGGATGGAGCATAAGCCGTGCCTCATGGCTCCTGACCGTACCACGAGAGACTGGAGCCAGATTCACCCGCTCGATTTATCCCAGACCTTGGCTACTAGCATCCCGGTATGCTGGAATTGTCATATCGCGGCCACATTCCGACGCAAATATCCGGAGCTGGTCACTGATCGTCCCTGGAAAAGGTAGAGGCCACCCCCTCCTGGCAGCCTTGCAGATAAGGGTCCGCGACACCGCCGCAAAATAGGAAATTTTTCCTCGTTTTGCCTCATTGTCCCTGCTATTCGAACCAACCCTCTAAGCGGCCATCCCTTCTATCAGATTGAAAAAACAAAAGATACAGTGAGCCTTGATTGAATGGCAGGAAACTTGCCAGAAGGAGTAAATAACTGCGAGGTGGAGAGCAGGAATCCTCAAAACGATTGTGATGAAGCCATTACGCGAGGATCGCCGTCAAGCTGTCATCGACGTGCTGATTCTGCAATGGCTTAGGAGGATGTCATGAGACTTTCTGACCGGAGAGAAATTACACCTTTTGTGCTCTTGATGTTGACCGCCTTCATCACGATTCCGTGCCCGGCCAAAGCCGGCAATGACGTTTTAGGCGAACTCAGATTGATTTCAACTGCCAAGATGGACAGGCTGGCGGGAGTCTGGATTGATGGTGTCTATGTCGGTTATGTTGGGGAACTCAAGGGATCCAAGAAAGTCCTTCTGCTGCCCGGCGAGCACGAACTCACGGTCCGTTATTCCGGATATCAGGATTTCTCCAGGAAGATTTTGGCCGAACCCGGCAAGAAACTGGACATTGCTATCCACCTCGACAAAGGCGCATCTATCCAGAATTCTTCGGAGACCTCCGAAATCAAGCTGGTGGTGAAGCCCGACCGAGCAGCTGTCTTCCTGAACGGCGGGTATGTGGGTCACGTGAATGAGTTCAATGGACCGGGCCAATGGATGATAGTGCCTTCCGGTTCTTATAGCCTCAAGATAACATTGCCCGGCTATCTGCCGTTTGAAACGACGATCAGTTTGAGGCCTCGACAGAAGTTCGAAGTCAAAACAGACTTGTTCCCCGGAAGCATCAAAGAGTCAGGGCCGCTGGTCGATCAGCAGCCCACACGACTCTCTTCGGCCGCCAAAGTACCGAACTAGTCCTTGTCTCGAAAATAGCGAGCCCTGGGGAGAGCTGCTCCACGCCCCGGCCATATCCGAGCGTCGGACAGCCGATTTTCATGCGCTTCGGTGCGCGCCCCACGCATGAGATACTGTCGCGAAATTCCTTTATCTATCGCGCGGAAAGCGCTCCGAAGGCCGAAGGGGCGCCAGCCAGCAGCCCCGGGGCGTGAGGATTGATGATTGACGATTTACGATTGAACGACCGGCCGGTGTTTCAATCGTCAATCGTCAATTTTTGCGTCCCCCTGCTACTTGCTTGGCCCCCTCCGGAGCCCGACCTGATGGGCGATTGATCGAATTTCGCGACAGAGACGGACTAGCCGGGGGACGAGGATCCGAGTAAGCTGCCACCCGCAGAGCGGCTTCCAGCCAAGACTCTACGATACGACATTGGATATTCAGAAGGATCTTGCTGCCTCACCGCCTTATCGGATATCATCTACACCAAGTTTCTCTCCGAGCGAACGTTTAGGTGCGTTCTTTTTTAGAACTTACCGACAATGGTGGTAATCGATGCAACGTGCCGTTGCTTTGCTCGCCCTGATTTGTGTCCGCCAGCTCACCGGCACTGAGGAAGTCCTTACTCTCGACCACGCAATCTCTCTGGCACTGCAGGCCAACCGACTGATCCTGAGTTCCGGCCTCGAAGTGAAGAAATTCGATGAGCAATTGGCTGCCACGCGCACTCGGCGCCTGCCCGTGATCAACTGGTATGCGCTGGGTTCCCAGCGCCTCACGGACGTCAATTTCCATTTTGACCAGGGGGTGTTCGGCATTTTCCCGGGCATCGGCCCCATTCCGGGCAAGAACACCACAATTCGAACACCCTTGAAACCCGCGGCCCTTCTGCTCGGCAGGATAGACCAGCCGCTCTCCCAGCAATACGGCATCGGTCTCGGACTGCACCAACAGGCACTGGGCCGCGACAGCGCGCGAGAGCAGGAGCGCGCGCAGCGCCAGAGCGTCGTCAACTCTGTGAAGCGCGCCTATTACGAGATCCTGCAAACTCAGAGTGCCCTTGAATCGGTCGAAAAGAGCATCGAATTATACAAGGAGCTAGACCGGCTCACCGAGCAATACGTGGACCAACAGGTCGCGCTCAAATCGGACAGCCTGGAAGTAAAGATGCGGCTGGCCCAAGCCGAATATAATGTACTCGCCCTCCGCAATCCTCTGGCCACTCAGAAAGAGCACCTGAACAGCCTCCTGGGCCGGGACATCCAGGTCGAGTTCCGGGTCGCGCCGGCAGAGGAGGCAAGGTGGACCGATACCGATCTCGCGGCGGCACGCCGGCTCGCACTGGAACAGCGGCCGGAGATCCGTCAGGCCCGTCTCAAGGTGGAGCAGGCCGAGTACGACCGGCGGTCAAAAAAAGCCGAATACATCCCCAACCTGAGCCTCAGTTTCAACTACATTTCGCCGGTGAACTTTGGTTCTCTGATCCCCAGTAACATCGCCATGGCAGGCTTGCTGCTGGATTGGGAGCCATTCGATTGGGGCCGCAAGAAACACGAACTTGCCCAGAAGACCTACCTCGTGCAACAAGCTCAGCTCAGGCTTCGCGAGACGCAAGACCAGATCGCAATCGAGGTGAACAGTAAGTACCGCAAGCTGCAGGAAACCCGGCAGCTGCTGGTCATCGCCCACCTGGGCCAGGAGACCGCGCGCGAAAAATTGCGGGTGGTGAAAAATCGCTTCAGCCAGCAGGCTTCGCTGCTGAAAGACGTGCTTCAAGTCCAGACTTCCCTGGCAGACGCCGACAATCAATACCAACAGGCGCTCTTGAACTTCTGGTCGGCAAAAGCTGACTACGAACAGGCGTTGGGAGAAGATCAATGAAGAGGCTGGTGTTTTGTCTGGCAACCGCCTTGCTCGCACCGTTCCTCTCGGCCTGCCGGCAGGCCGAGACACAGGAGAAAGCCTTGACTCCTGTTATGACGAGGGAGGCGGAACTGCTGACCCTTTCCGACGAGCTGCGTTACTCGGGCAACGTCATGCCTAACATTCGAGTGGATCTGGCGTTCAAGGTGGGCGGCTACGTGAGCAGCATCCACCGCGTGCGCGGTGTGGACGGGCGGCAGCGAGATGTGGATGAGGGTGACCCTGTCCGACAGGGAACAGTCCTGGCCACCGTACGCCAGCAGGATTATACCGACAAGGTAAGCCAGGCGCAGTCGCAGTTGAGTGAGGCTCAGTCCACACTCGCCACCGCAAAATCACAATTGGTGGAAGCCCAGGCCACAGCGCAGCAGGCGGAGCTGGATTTCAATCGCGCCCAAAATCTCTTCTCCACTCAAAGCCTGACCAAGTCTGATTACGATTCAGCAAAGACCAGGCTCGATGTTTCAAGGGCAAGGGTGGACTCAGCCAAAGGCCAGGTGCAGGCTGCAGACTCGCGTATGGCGGGCGCGCAGGCGTTGGTGTCTCAAGCCGAGCTCGCATTAGCGGATACCGAATTGCGCGCCCCCCTGGACGCGGTGGTGATGAAGCGCCTTGTAGAGGTCGGCTCGCTGGTGGGATCGGGCAGCGGAGGCCTTGTTCTGGCGGACATCAGCTCGGTAAAGGTGGTATTCGGTGCCCCGGATACGATCGTCCCGAAGCTGCAGCCGGGCACGTCCCTACGCATCAGCACGGAGGCCATTCCGGGCACTCAGTTCCTCGGCCGGATCACCCAGATCTCCCCCTCCGCGGACGTCAAGAGCAGAGTCTTCGACGTAGAACTGACGGTGCCGAACCGCGACCTCCGCCTGAAACCCGGCATGATCGCCACCGTCATCGTCTCGGCGTCCGGACCAGCAAGGCAGGAGTTGGTACTGCCGCTTTCTTCGATCCTTCGATCCAAGACCAACCCGGATGGCTACGCCGTATATGTGGTCCGGCAGGAGGGCGGCAAACAGGTGACGCGCCTGCGGGACGTCACTTTGGGTGAACCCTTCGGCAATGCCATCGCAGTCCGGGCTGGAGTGCAGGCGGGCGAACGAGTTGTGACTAACGGCAGTACCATGTTGACGGATGGCGAAGCTGTTAGAGTGGTGCCGTAGTATGCCGCAACATAAGACCGACGAAGACCTCATCCAAAACACGCGAAACACCGCGCGCTTCTTCGTGGAGACGCGGCAGATCTCCTGGGTGCTGCTCATCGCCACCTTCGCCTGGGGCATTTACGGCTACACCCACATGCCCCAGCGGAAGGATCCGGACATCCCCGTGCGCATTGCAGTGGCACTCACGCCCTGGCCTGGTGCCAGCGCGGAGCGTGTTGAACAACTGGTCACCAAGAAAGTCGAAGAGAAGATAGGAGAGAATTCCAGAGTCACCGAGATCAAATCGATCTCGCGCACGGGCCTTTCGGTGGTGTATCTCGAACTCGACCAGCGGCTGAAGGAGACCGGAGAACAACTCGACGACATCAAGCTCAAGCTGGACGGAATTCGGGACCTCCCTGACGGTGCCGGCCCGGTCACTTTCATCAAGGATTTCGGCGACACGGCGGCGCTGATGCTGACCGTGGCCAGCCCGAAGGTAAATCGGGCCGAGGTGGACCTGCGCGCGCGTGATGTCGAACCCGCCATCGAAAGGGTGCGCGCTTTCGCAAAGAGCCCGCCGGGTTCGCGAGTCACTGTGCTGATCGAATTTCCCTACCCTATCGATCCGAAGTTGATACAGAGGGGGGCCGATCTGTCCATCCCGTGGATCGCAGCCAGGGGCTTTGCCCGGGATGTGCGCACCTTCGAGGGTGTTGGTTTCTATGGCCTGGACTTCGAGACGCAAGACAGTGACGAACAGATCCGACAATATGTGCGGGAATTCATCCACGAGCGGCTCCAGCCAGGAGATTTCCATCCGGACTCCTGGGAACCGGTGGTCATCCGCGATTACCGAGACACGCCGGCCCGTCTATACAAGGTGGCCGGTGACAAATACACTTATCGCGAATTGGACGACTTCACGGACCTGATCGAGAAGACCGTCAAGACGGTACCGCAGGTTTCAAAGATCAGCCGCTCGGGCATTCTACCCGAACGAGTCTTTCTCAACTATTCGCAGGAACGCCTCGCTTCCTACGGCATCTCGCCGAGCGCCCTGCCGGATCTTTTGCGCGCGCGCAACATCACGCTGCCCGGTGGTTTCCTGGACGTGCAGGGCAAAAACCTGAGCATCGACCCTTCGGGCGAGTTTCACAGTGAAAAAGAGGTTGGGGACGTGCTGATTACCGCGTCTTCGGCCGGCTCACCGGTATATCTGCGGGACCTGATGGAGATTTTTCGTGGTTATCAGAGCCCGGCACGCTTCCTGAACTTCTATGAATCGCGCAACGCACAGGGCGAATGGCAGCGCACACGAGCCGTCACGCTCGCCATTCAAATGCGGCAAGGCGAGCAGATCGGCGTCTTTGGAAAGGCCGTGGATGAGGCTCTTGACAAAATCAAGGCGCGGATTCCGCCGGACCTGATTATTGCCCGCACCTCCGATCAGCCGCTGCAAGTGACCGAGAATGTGGATTTGTTCATGCGCAGCCTCTATGAGGCGATAGCGCTGGTGGTCCTGGTCTCGCTCATTGGCTTCTGGGAGTGGCGTTCCGCCCTGCTGATGGCCTTGGCTATTCCCATAACACTGGCCATGACGTTCGGAATGATGGACGTGCTGGATATCGATCTGCAGCAGGTTTCGATCGCCACCCTCATCATCGCGCTGGGGCTGTTGGTGGACGACCCGGTGGTGGCGGGCGACGCAATCAAGCGCGACCTTGCGCTGGGGCAGCGGCCGGTGGTGGCAGCATGGCTTGGTCCGACCAAGCTGGCCAATGCGATCATGTACGCCACGATTACCAACATCGTGGCTTACCTTCCCTTCCTGATTCTGAGTGGCGACACAGGCCGGTTCCTCTATAGCCTGCCCGTCGTGATCACCTGCTCGCTGGTGGCCTCGCGCATCGTCTCCATGACCTTCATTCCGCTGCTGGGCTACTACCTGCTGCGCGGGAAAAAGGAGCGCTCGATCGAGGAGCGGCGCAAGAGCGGGTTTCCTGCCTTCTATTACCGCATCGGAACTGCAGCCATCAATCACCGGTGGAAGTTTATATTGGCCTCCTGCCTGTTTCTCGCTGCCGGGGCATGGGCCATGAGCCAGCTTAGAAAGCAGTTTTTTCCCAAGGATCTGTCCTATTTGTCTTACGTGGACGTCTGGCTGCCCGAGGACGCCTCGCTGGAGGCAACCAATGCCGCCGCGCGGCTTTCAGAAGAGGTCATCCAGAAAGTCTGTAACGAATACGGGCGGGAGCACGCGGAGCAGGGTAAGCCGAAAACCGTGCTGGAATCGCTTACGACATTTGTGGGAGGAGGTGGGCCCCGCTTCTGGTTCTCCGTATCTCCGGAACTGCAAACGCTGAATTACGCTCAGATTATTATTCAGTTGAGAGACAAGCACGACACCCAACATCTGGTGGACCGTCTCCAGAGCGCCCTCACCAGCCAGGTGCCCGGCCCGCGCGTGGATGTGCGACAGCTCGAGACTGGAAAGCCGGTGGGACTGCCGGTGCAAATCCGCATTGCGGGCGAGGACATTCGGATCTTGCGCTCGCAGGCCGAACGCGTCAAGGCCATCCTGCGCTCTTCTCCCACGGCCGACCGCATCCGCGACGACTGGGGGGAGGAGAGCTTCTCACTGAAGCTGCAGATTGATCCCGACCGGGCCAACCTGTCGGGCATCACCAACCTGGAGGTGGCCGCGGCTTCGGCAACGGGAATGAATGGCTACCAGGTAGCCACATTGCGCGAGGGCGACAAGCAGATTCCGATTTTGGCGCGCCTGCGAATGAATGAACGCTCTCAGCTTTCCGATATTGAGAACCTGTATGTCTACTCAACGGAAGGATCAACAAAAATTCCTCTGCGGCAGATATCCACGTTCGCCTATCAGATGCAGACGGAGAAGCTGCGCCGCTTCGACCAGTTCCGAAGTATCACGGTGGCCTGCTTTCCCCGCGCGGGTGCTCTCTCCTCTGAAGTGCTCGGACCAGTTCTGCCAAGGCTGAGCGAGTTCGCAAAGACTCTGCCGCTGGGCTATGAGATGGAGATCGCAGGTGAATACAAGGAACAGCAGCAAGGGTTCAAGGAACTTGCTGTGGTCATGATGATCTCGATCTTCCTGATCTTTCTGGCGCTGGTGGTGCAGTTCCAAAATGCCGTGAAGCCGTTCATCGTCTTTGCGGCGATCCCCTACGGCATGGTAGGCGCTGTCGCGGCATTGTGGATCATGGGCGCGCCGTTCGGCTTCATGGGATTCCTGGGCATCGCGAGCCTGGTCGGCGTGATTGTCAGCCATATTATCGTGTTGTTCGACTTCATCGAGGAGAAGCATCAAGAAGGCGAGCCGCTGCGCCAGGCTCTGCTGGATGCCGGCATCATCCGCCTGCGCCCGGTGCTGATCACGGTAGGGGCCACGGTGATCGCGCTGTTTCCGCTGGCCTCTCACGGCGGCCCGCTGTGGGAACCGATGTGTTACGCGCAGATCGGCGGTCTTTTGACCGCGACCTTTATCACACTGCTCCTGGTGCCGGTGATTTACGCCATTTGCGTCCTCGACCTGAGAATCGTGAAATGGGGGGCGCCGGTATCGAAGGAAGTGCGGCCTGTGGCCTCACTCGCCGGCCTCTCCGATTAGCCCTTGTGGCACGAGAGCCGGAAGCGGCGCAGAGAGTCAGTATCGATTCTCGAGATTCTTATGTCCAAAGAGATGAGAACATACGATCTGGTTGTTATCGGAGGTGGTCCTGCTGGCATTGTCGGTGCTTCAGTAGCCACTGATTCTCATAAGAGCGTCGCCCTGGTGGACGATCACCACGAACTGGGCGGCGCCGGCGTCAATACCGGCACGGTGCCCAGCAAGACTCTCCGCGAAACGGCCCTGGCTCTCTCGGGGTTGAAGACGCGCGATCTCTGTGGCGTTGACCTGTCCCTTCGGCGGGAGGCTACGGTAGCTGATTTCCTGGGCCACGAGCAGCATGTGAGGGCGGGCTTCAACGCAATGATTGCCAGCCGACTCCAATATCACAAGACCGATATCTATTGCGGCGTAGCCTCGTTCGTGGACCCGCATACGGTGCGATTGTGCGATGCCAAGTCCAGAATAGCCGGCGAGATGCAACCAGTGCACGAAGGAGAGACGCTGGTCTACGGCAAGAGCATTCTGATTGCCACAGGTTCATCCCCGGCTCGGCCGACGACATTCCCCTTCGGATCCGCTGAGATCTACGATTCCGACACGATTCTCGAGCTGGACCGCCTGCCGAAGACCCTGGCCGTGGTGGGTGCTGGGGTCGTCGGCAGCGAATATGGCTGCACGTTTGCAGCACTCGGCACGCAGGTGCACATCGTCGACGGCCGCGATTCGCTCTTGCCATTCCTGGACGGCGAAGTGTCCCGCGCGCTCGTTACCGGTATGGAGCGTCATGGGATCATCTTTCATTGGAAGGAAGAAGTCCTTGCGTGCAACGCTGCCCCGGCCGGAGTCACTCTCAAGTTGTCGTCGGGTCCGTTGCTCACAGTTGACGCTGTGCTGGTGGCAGCGGGTCGCAAGAGCAACACCGACACGTTAAGCCTGGCAGTTGCCGGCGTACAGACGGGAGAACGCGGTCTTATTCCTGTGGATGAATATCTCCGGACGAATGTGCCCCATATTTACGCTGCGGGCGATGTGATCGGGTTTCCGGCTTTGGCCTCCACCAGCATGGAGCAGGCGCGTCGCGCAGTCCGCTACGCCTTGGGCCTTAAGGTGCCCGAATTCTCGCACCTTCTCCCAAACGGCATCTATACCATCCCGGAAGTCAGCATGGTGGGGGAAACTGAAGAATCGCTGCAGAAGCATGGCGTGGAATACATCGTGGGGCGAGCCCGCTAAGATGGCAACGCCCGCGGCCGGATCATCGGAGACCTGGACGGGTTTCTCAAGCTCCTATTTCGCAAGCAGGACTTGAAGCTGCTTGGGGTGCATGTCATCGGTGAACAAGCCACAGAAGTGGTGCACATCGGCTTGATGGCCATGCTGACGGGATGCAGCGCCGAGGTGTTCGAGGAGGCGTGCTTCAATGCCCCGACTCTCGGCGGGCTATACAAGAGTGCGGCCTTCAACGCTCTGCGCGAAGATTGAATTCAACCTCGATACCGTCGCTCCGCTTTGGCCTCTTGGAAACGACTCTGCCGATATTGATCTTGCATCGACGCAATTGCCAAAGGATGATTGAGGCGATATGCGTAAATCTCGATCGGCAGGCAGACGCCGGACATCCGAAGCTTCGTCCATAAAAGCACAAGCCATTCCGACACTCACGCTCGACCAGGTGCGTTCGTTCTGGGCTGAAAACCAGGGCATTCTCGTCCGTCTGGGGGGTAACATCTCTGAGGTCATCCGCCGGACTGGCTGGATTTACTCCAGCGGTGGAGCCGGACCTTATCTCGCCGTGCGTGCTCGCAGGCCCGGTTGCACGAGAGCTGAACTTGACCGGGCCGTTTTCGTCGAAGAGAACGTTGTAGAAATCCCCTCAGTTCGCGGCTGCACCATGCTGGTGCCCACCGAGGACGCCGCCCTTGCGTTGCACTCCGCAAAGAGTGTTTTTGAATCCCACATATCGAAGGTGGCCACCGCCTGTAAGATCTCCCCCGGTGAGATCGCGGATCTGACGCGCGCCGTTTCTACCGTTCTCAAGGGTGGCGCGCTCTCCTCCGAACGGTTAAGGGAGATCCTGCCTAAAGCACTGGTTCGGCCGCTCGGTGAGGCGGGAAGGAAATTCGGCGAAAACTGGAACCTGAGTGTCGTCTTGAGGAAGATGCTGACCGAGGGCATTATTCGGCGCATCGCCACCGAGAAGCGGCTCGATGGGGGCGAGTTCTGTTATCGATTGTGCACGGAGAGGCCTGCAAAGGAACCGAGCCGCGAAGAGGCCTGTCTTCACCTAGCCCACCGCTTTTTTCTATGGGCCGCGCCCGCTACCATTAAAGAGTTTGCCTGGTGGGCACATGTCTCTCAAAGGGAGGCCAAGAGCGCGGTTGAAAGGCTCAATCTGCAGAGACTATCTATTGTCGAAACGACGCCGGAGGCGTGGATTTCTGCCGAACAACTCGACAGACTTCGGGCGATTGATCCTGGTAGATACCAGGAATCAGTTTCACTGCTTCCAGGCCGCGATAACTATCTATACTTTCGACGTGGACTCACGTTTTTCCTGCGGGAGGCAGACGCAGAGATCAAGGCACTCGACATCAGAAATGAGCTCGTGTCTCTCAGCGAACAGGACAACCTTCATCACAACGCGATCCTGCAAGGAGGCCTGCTCGCAGGTGCCTGGGAATTCGATCCCGATGAAATGAGAATCGTTTGGAAGACATGGAGTGGGCTGAGTGCCGGATTACGGAAATCCCTGATCAGCAAAATCCAGGATCTCGAGCAATTCATCCGCGCTGAACTCGGGGATGCGGCCTTTTATTCATTCGACCGCGGATCCAGGCGGCGCGAGCGCATCGATTCCTTGCGTTGACGCAGGATTATTCACGGAAGCCCAGGCTTGTCGTTACGGGACCCAAGTAGCGGTCCAACCAGGCAAGAACCTCCTTGATCAATTCAGCCCGGGGCAAGGCGTGACCGGAGTTGAGGACAGCATGACGCTTGTCCTTCAACGGAGTACCAAGGAGGCGGAACATCGGGATCTGGCTTTCCTCCAGCGGAGAAATGAAATCATCCTTCCCATTCAGCATCAACACAGGGATCTTCACACGCGGGAGGAAGTTGATCACCCTCACTTCTCCGGGTGTTTGCATCTGCGGCCCTATACCACCCCCTTGGAGGATGCTTGTCTTGAGTCGAGGCTCAACAGCAGCGGGAATCGGCCCGAATCCCGCCCCACCGCTGATTCCATAGTAGGCGAGCTTTTGACGGTCCAAATCGACCCGGGTCTCAATATAGTCTATGGACCTGCTCAGGTCTTTAGCCCACTGTATTTTGAGGTCACGGTAAGCGTTGGGACCCGTCGGTTCTGCGGAAGAATTCCTCTCATAGGTTCCCTTGTAAATCGGGTACATCACCGCGCGTCCGCTTCGCAGCAGGAAATCCAACCGCCGCAACTCCAGGTTCTCGCTGGTACGCTCGCGCTCGGCGGTGCCACCGGGAAAGAAGATGATGGTCTGGTAAGGCGGCACCGCATTCCTGGGCAGAAAAACGAATGCGACCACTCGCTCACCCCCATAGGCCGCGTTGAAGCTGACTCTCTCTTTTCGCCACCACGTCGAAGTGTTGTCGGAGGATTCGAGTCGCGATTCCAGGTCGGTCCGGTCATATGCGTAGATACTCGCATAGGACCGAAACACATCCTCACTCACGGGGTGATCCTTGCTGAAGTCGTAAGTCGTATGGACGGGCATCGGATCGGTCAGTGATTCCGGAAGCGGCTTGTCGTATTTCGCGCAGCGAAAACCGCGGGTAGGACTGCGATCAAAGGGCCACGCCGGTTCGACGTCCAGGTACATGTAACTGGGATCCGACCACGCCCCCCCGCGAGCGCACCGTCGGTCGGCCGAGAGATTCCAGCACCATTCACTCACGTTCCCCGCCATGTCGTAGGTTCCGAACCGCCCCACTCCCAGATAACTGCCGACGCGCGCGGCGCCGTCCTCTCGAAAATTGCTCCGATTGAGAATTGTGGAATAGTGGGCAAAGTCCGCTGCCGCTGCCCAGTGATAGACTGTCGGGAGGGATTTCCCGGCGTACTCGGCGTATGCCGCGGCCTCATACCAGCTGACGCCGCCTACGGGATAATCTTCTTGGCCCGCAGCGAAAGAACTGAGTTCCCAGGACGCCGGTCCCGGCCGCCCCGTGGAATCGACAAACCTCGCCATTGCCTCTTCCCAGGAGAGTGTCTTGCCACTTTCAATGAAAGGATGCTTCCAGTATTCGCGTTTCCTGTACCCTCCTCTATCCACGAACTCCTTGAACTGCTTGTTGGTCACCTCGTACTTGTCGAGCCAGAATGCTCCGGCTTTCACTGTGCCGTCCTTGGGACAGGCAAAGGTTTCCACGGTCACAAATACCATGCCGGGCGGCGCAGTGCCCACCGGATACAGAGGGCGACGAAAATCCCTGTGCAACGGGTCGATGGTTCCTTCGACCATCTCAAATCCCGGCTTCGTGATCCTCACGCAAAACTCCCCCGCGGGCAGCCGCAGGTTCTCCACCGGGGATTTCCCCAATGACTCCCAATTGTTATCGGCAGCTTCATAATTCCGTATGGACAAGTCCGCCCCGGCCGGATCAGTGTAGACGGAAACAGGCACCCAGAGCTCGCGGCGCAGGCGTTGAAGATCCCCGTCGTTGGGCAGGTACCGTTCAGCATGTCGGGCAAGGCGTAACGCGGCAACAAAATCTTCCTTCTCCATCAGTCGCGCAATTTCGGGCAGGGCCACGGTATGCACCCAGCGGTATCGGTAAGCGCCTATTCCAACCCAACCGATGACTGCAAGCAACGCGGCCAGGAAAGACAGGGCCGCGATCATGATCGCCGGCCGGTGCAGCACTGCACGCAAGCCTACCTGCGAGGATGTGATCCGCACCTGGCATGCAATCAGATCCCTGTGCAACTCTGTCGCAGATGGGTAGCGGGCGCCGCGGTCCTTCTGGAGACAGCGCCGCAGGATACGGTCCAACTCCACAGGCACATCCGTCCGAACGCTTTTCAGCGGCGCAGGAGTATCTCGCAGGACCGAGCACATGATGGATGGATTCGAGCTGCCCTGAAATGCCTGCTCCCCCGCAAGCATTTTGTACAGCACGGAGCCGAAGCTGAAGATGTCGCTGCGAGCATCTAGCTTAATGCCTTCGGCCTGCTCAGGGGACATATAAGCGGCTGTACCCAAAATCATCCCGCGTTCGGTCAACGACGTGGACGAGGGATGCCCATCCGGCTCTTTCGTTTGTGGTGCCTCTGTCCTTTTTGCCAGGCCGAAATCCAAGACTTTCACAAACCCCTGATCACTCACGATGATGTTGGATGGCTTCAAGTCCCGGTGCACTACGCCAGCCTCGTGCGCGCGGGCCAGAGCGTCGGCAATCTGGATGGAGTACCTCAGAGTCTCGTCGATCGGCAGGCCTCTTCTCCCGATCAGTTGGTCCAGCGTCTTTCCGGCAACGTACTCCATCGCGAGGAAGTCGGTGCCGTCATCGGAGGCGACGTCGTGCAGCACGACGATGTTGGGATGGTTTAGTGCGGAGATCGCCCTGGCTTCCTGCATTAGACGCGCTTTTCGCTGTGGATCTGCCACTTTCTCCTGAGGAAGAACCTTGATGGCAACGAAGCGGTTCAGGCGGGTATCACGTGCCTTGTACACCTGACCCATGCCGCCTTCGCCGAGTTTTTCCATCACTTCGTAGTGCGCGAGGGTGCGACCGGTCAGGGTGGACGGCTCAATGGCTGACACACTGTCCGGCAAGTCCCGCGCGACAAGCCCCACGGCGGGCGTGCTCAGGAATTCCGAATCGGCAGAATCGTTTCGAAGCAGGGACTCTATTTCCTCCCGGAGCCTTTTGTCGCCGGCGCACGCTTCTTCCAAAAATGATTTGACACTCGCCGGCGGCAGGCTCAGCGCCTGCTGAAGGATCCGGTCGATCTGCTGCCAGCGTTCAGCATCCATAGGTTCGGTCGTCGAGAGGTGGGGTGCAAATGTTAATACTTGCCGGTCTCTCTCGAGAGTCAATCAAGTCCGTATCCCTGCGCACCAGACCGGCAACTAGTTGCTCCGATACTTTCGCGCATTCATGGACGCTGCGGTGGGCCGCCGGTCTCGTGTATTGCCCGGCGCAGCCAGGCCTTTGCAACGCGCCATTGCCTCTGCACTGTAGTCGGAGAAATCCGCAGTGCTTCTGCGATCTCCTCTATGTCCAATCCGCCAAAGTAACGCAATTCCACAATTTGGCTCTTGCGCGGATCCAGTGCCGCCAGCTCTTTGAGCGCATCGTCCACCGCGATGACCTCGCCCATCTTCTCCTTTGACACGGCCACCGCCTCGTCCAACGACAACTTCTGCACCCCACCGCCGTGTTTGGCATCACGGCGGCTGCGCGCCGAGTCCACGAGAATGCGCCGCATCTGTTGCGCGGCTACGGCAAAGAAGTGGACACGATCCTGCCATTGCATCTTTCGATAACCAACCAGGCGCAGATAAGTCTCATTTATGAGGGCAGTGGTCTGAAGGGTGTGCCCCGGACGCTCTCCGCGCATGTAGCGATGTGCCAGCCGGCGAAGGTCTCCGTACACCACTGGCATCAGCCTGTCTAAGGCGGACTTGTCGCCCTTGACGCAATCTGCAAGCAACTGCGTAAGGTCGTTGGGAGAGGGGGTTCCCATGTGCACTCCTGCACGGCCTCATCCGGAATGGAGTTGTTACGAGTTGATTTTACCAGAGTTATTCCCGAGTGCGGAGTTCCGGAATTCGGCGTTCTTCGGGCCTTGGCGGTGAGTTCTCGAAGCTCAATGCCAAGGCCCAACGGACTCGCGAGCCGCCAAAGTCAACACAGGATGAGACTCGGCGGCGTCTCCAAATGGGTGGAGGCACATTGCATGATCGTAACGCGCCACCGACCGGGAACGTGCCCGCATATTCGCATTCCAGTGGTGCCGGGCCCTCAGTCGTATGAACCGCCGCCGGCGAATGCTACAGTGCGGCCAGAACGTCTTTCATCAGACGCTTGGAGCCTTCGACCCCATCCCAGGGACCATGCTCGTACTCCAGGCAGATTGTTCCCTTGAATCGATGCGCATTCAGGATGCTCACACAGCGTGGGATATCATTCCAGTCCTTCTCGGGCGTCACCCAGCGATCCCAGTATTTGGCGTGCACGTGCGTGTGCGTATACGGCATCACCGCTTCCAATCCGTGAAACAGGTGATATTCGTGCTCCCAATTGCCGAAGTCGGGCGTGCATTCGCAATAAGGGTGATTCACTTCATCCATGATGATCCGAATATTCATGGGGTTGGCGCAGAGCCCCCAGTGGTTCTCGATTGTTATTTTCACCCCGACCTTTTCTCCGTAGTCCGCCAATTCCTTGAACGATTCAATGCACTTCTTCAGGTACACTACGATCTTATCGTTCTTGGGATACCCCGTTTCGTGAGGGGTCGCCTCGGGCATGATGCGCGTGCCTGAAACACCCGTGTTGGCACGCATTGTCTTGGTTTTCAGCATAGCCGCCGCGTCCATCCAGTTTTTGGCGGTTCGGATGCCCTCCTTCCGTTTTTCGTCATCGGGATCAGCGAGGTTCTGCGGTGCGTTGTTGGAAATGTGCTGGCATATGGTCTTGGTTTTCTCGATAGTGGCGTACAACTTTTCGAGCCATTTTTTCGATGACAGAGCCGAGGGATCCCAGCGATAAGAGGTGAACGTGCGCCCGTCCCTCTCAAACTTGGTCTCCGTGAATTGCGATCTGTCCGTTACATCCCCGAAGACATCCGACCAGAGATCGAGGTGGTAGACCCCTGGATAGGTATCCTTGGTCCATTGAGGGAAATCCAGCATGGTGATTTCGCCATATTTCTTTTTCATTGCCAGTACTTCCTCGCTTGGCTTCCGCTCACCGATGCTCTTGAAGAGAAAGCGGGGTGGCCAGCAGCTGGAAGCGATGCGGGAGAGCTTTTCTTCTTCTGTGAGCTGACGCATCACAGAAGAGGCCTCGACAGGGCGAGCGCCGTTCAGCAAGGTCCCAGCGGCGGCTCCGAGTCCCGCGATCTTCAAAAACTGCCTGCGATCTGTAGTGGATTCATTGCGGCAATTCATATCTTCCCCCAAGTCAGAGTGGTCATTCGTTCCATCAATGGGATCGAGCCCGGCCCAATTTATACCTGTCGCTAGTGAAAAATCGAGCGGGATCGGAATGACTCGCCACGACCTGTCGCCGCGTCTGCAGCCGCCGGGCCTTGCATCTGGTACCACGAGATGAAATTATCTATATTGAATAGAAACTGATTCGCAGCGACGCGGGGTGCCGCATGAAGCATGCACTTCCCTACTCGCTCGGAACTGCCTCCCCTGGACGCGGAAACTTGGGGCCGTGTCAATGAAGCAAACCGGACAGCGGCGTTTTCGAGCAACGCTGGAGGGCACAGAGAAGGGCCGCGTGTACGTTACGTTGCCGTTCGATCCGGCGACCTTGTGGGGGCCAAGGGGACGCTACTATGTCGCGGGTACCATCGGCGGCACGAAATTCCGCGGCCGGCTTGACCAGTCCGCAAAGGGACACTTTCTGCCGCTGGGGCCAGTGTGGCGGCGCACTGCGGGTCTACGGCCCGGGGATGCGGTTGAGGTGGTGATCGGAGACGAGAATCCACCCCGCGATGGGCTTGCCCCCGACGTGGCTGCCGCTCTAGACGCCGATCCGGAGGCAGGGGGCTTTTACGACGCGTTGGCCGGTTTTTACCGTAAGAACTACCTGCGGTGGATCGACTCAACCAAGCGGCGACCGGATGTTCGCGCGGCGCGCATCGCCGAACTTGTCCAATTGCTGAAGTCCGGCCACAAGCAGCGTCCTCGCTAGTTTCTGTCGCGAGGTTTCTTTAGCGCGCGGAAAGCGACCCGAAGGGCATGGGCGTCAAGCTAAGGATGATTCGTTGCCGCGTAGCGGCACGATGAGTGTAGCCGCGCCTTTTAAGACCCGGACAGCAGCGGGAGAAGGGATCCGTCGCGGCGGCGACGAT
>DASQID010000478.1:0-2964 GCA_035631775.1 Acidobacteriota bacterium | reverse complement strand
TTCCCTCATTTTCGCCATCGTCGGATTCGTACTCGGCTTCTTGGCCAACACGTTTATTACATAAAGAGGATCGGCTCAACACGGACTGCAACCAATGAAAGAGACACCTATCTTTCGAAACATCCAACACATACCTCGCATCTGGGGGGTCACCTATCCAAAGCTGTTCGCGTCGCTGGGAGGCGGACTGCTCGTTACTACGCTCGGTTTCTTCTTTGTCTCGGAAGCAACGGCAATCGTGAAGGTGCTGGTAATCGGGTTGGGTGCCGCCGCGACCCTGCTGCTCTACTTGATCGCCCTGTGGATCGATCACACCGACGGATTGGATCGTAATACTGCCTCCTTCCTCAGGAATGAAGTGAACTCCCAATCACTTTCACTCCAGCGGCTTGCCTTTTTCGACTGAGGTGTTGCCTTGCGCTTCCGGGATCTATTGAGGGACATCAATCGCCACGAGCAGAAGCTCGAAAACGTTCTTCTCTACGTTGATTTTCTCGACCACGAACTGCCGATCATCCTTCTGAAGGATGGATCGCTTCTGATCCTGTTCCAGCTCTCGGGGCTCGACTACGAAGGATTGTCGGAAGAGGAGAAAGAGCAGTTCAGCCACTATGCGCGCGCCGCTCTCGAACAGTTGCCGGATGAGGGCGCCGGCTTCATGATTTCGAACCTTCTTGTCCGCGACACGGCTCAGCCCTTACCCCTGCGCAAAAACCCGGAGGCTCATCCTCTCATTCAATTCGTCCAGTGCGAAAAGCAAGTCTTCTGGGATGACATCATTTCCCGGAGCTTCGGAAACCGGGTTCTCTGCGGACTCCGCTATTTCAGTCCGAAGCAGAATGAACCTGGCTGGGGAACACTGATCCAGGAGCAGAAGCTGTTCCGCTTCTATCGCCAGCAGCTTTCTTCCGCAGAGGCAAAGCTCGCTCAAGGATTTCTGGCCCTGGAAAGCGGCCTGGCCCGCTTCGGGTTCAAGGCCTTGAGCCGCAGGCAATCCTTCGCAGTTCTTTACGAGCTGATCAACTTCGCAAAAGCACCGGAGTATCGTCCGGATCTCTCCCTCAACGCGCAGCTGGCCCACAGCCATCTCCTCTTCCGGCCCAGCGAGGAGTGCCTGCTGATCAACGGGAATGAGTATGCCTCGCTGATCGGCATGAAGTACCCGCCGCCGACCTCCCTCGCCATGTACCTCCGGCGCTTTTACGAATTTGATTTTCCCCTGGTGTTGAGGCAGTCCATCGGCTTCGCATCTCCACAGCGGCTCTACAAGCAGCAGGACTTCAACACGCCCATTGCCCTGGCGCTTTCCACGGTTGATCCGAAGAACTTGAAATATGTCGAGGAGGCAAAGGAGTTTCGCGGCAGGATCGAGAATGATAAGGAACTGCCGGTCTGGTGGCATTTCTCGGTACTTGTGCGAGCCCGGGACAAAGAGACACTGCGCGCCCGGCGAGCCAGGGTCATTAGCCTGCTCAAGGAGATCGGATCGTTCGGCATCACGGAGAAGCGCAATCTCAAGGCCGCCTTCTTCTCGCTTCTACCCGGACACGACCGGTTTTACACGCGCCGAGCCCTGCTCGGCACCGCCAATGCCGGCGACCTGCTGAGCGCCTATGTCCTCTACCGTGGCGACAGCGATCCGGTTGACTATCTCCAGGACCAGTTGCACGGCGTCTTCGCCTACAACCCCTTCACAAGCCGGGAGAGAGCCCATCACCGGGCAATCTGCGGGCCTACGGTTGGAGGCAAGAGTTTCTTCGTCATCAAGGATCTTCTCTCGCACCTGGTCGTCAACCCGATGATCTGGGTAGTGGATCTGTCCGCCTCCTACTTGGATCTTTTCGAATTGTTGCGCGAGGAGATGCCTTCCGAAACGGCCATCATGCGCGTTTCCCGGAAGGAGAGCAGCTTTCAATTCAATCCATTCCTGCCGGCCGATCCCGCGGCCCCTGTGCCCGAGGAGCAATTCGAGTTCTGCATGGGTCTACTGAAACTGATGGCGGGCCCGAACCTCACGACTCCCGCGAATGAGATGGCCATGCGCGGAGGGCTCGCCGAATTTTTCAACGCTTACCGCATCCTGCTCCACAACCAAAGGGAACGGACTCCAGTGCCGCCGATAACCCTGCTCGCAAGCATTCTCGAGATGGAGATCCACGAGCCGGAACTGGCAAGCGCGTTCGCCCTCTGGACGGTGGGAAGGCGCGGTGAACTGTTCAACACCGGAAGGGACACACTGCGGAGTGCACGCTACTGTTACTTCGATTTGCGCGATCTCGACGGCGAGCGTGAACTGACCACGGCCCTCGTCTACGTGATCTTCTCCAAGGTCTATCGCGACATCGCCGACGAAAATCTTCGTCCAATCCAGAAGCGCTTCGTATTGGATGAGGCCCACAGGTACATTACCGACCCTGCATTTTCACACTGGATCGCGCTTCTCGCGCGCACCGGCCGGCACTGGAACATCATGCTGGACCTGATCACCCAGTCGCTGGCTGACCTCGACAGTCCCGATCAACCCTGGTCGAAGGCCATCCTCACTAATCTCAAACAGGCCTTCTTATTCCCGGGTCAAAAGGACGTGGAAGCGTCGTTCCGCAAGCTTCACCTGACCGATTACCACATCGAGCAATACAAGAGACTCGACGCCTCACGCTATGAGGTCCTCTATTGGTCCGACGGAGGGTTGCGGCGGCTGCTGAGATCGGTCGCCGATCCCTATACGTATTGGCTTGCCACGACCGATCCACGGGAACGCGAGATTAAACGACGCATGAAACAGCTCCGTGGAGGGAACGTGCGCACTGCCATCGAGGAACTGGTTCGCCTGACCGGCGGGTGCCGGACTCCGGAGGAGCGGCTGGCCATCCTGAATCCCTATTTTGAGAATCTCCCTGCCTCGGGAATCGCGCCTGCGGCCGGGTTTTGAAACTGGAGGAAGATATGAAAAGAGCCCTTGTA
>DASQID010000477.1:0-14357 GCA_035631775.1 Acidobacteriota bacterium | reverse complement strand
CCGATATCGCCTGCGTCGCGGCGCCTCGCATCTGCCCGCCCCAGGAGCGCCGCAGGCGCGACGGTGCTCGCGCCAAAATGTGAATTTATTCTTGCGCCAGCCCTTAGCGGTGGCTTTTCTCCAAAAAAGCCACCGCTGAGACGCAAAGGCGCCAAGACGGATTTTGTATAGCGCAAAGGACTCATCAAGCAACCCGCTCAGCGGGTGGGGGATTTCGCCACTGCCGGATCTTCTGAAGCAGGCTCCGGCCAGGCTTCCGGCGTTCACTGATCCAAGTCTCAACCGTGAGGCAGAACAACGCAAGTGCGAGCGGATATTGGAACTGATCCTCAAAGTTTTGATAGAGTTTCGATTCCAATTCCTTCTGTTCCAGCTGTGAGACATCTTCATAAAGCGAATCCATCTCGTTCTCGGCAGTTGTCGCCCTAAAGTAACGGCCCCCGGTTCGCGTTGCGATCTCTGCCAGGGATCTCTCATCGAGTCTACTGATCACTACTTGTCCGTTGGGATCCTTGCGATATTCTATAATATCGCCCTTCGAGTCCCGCACAGGAATAGGACTTCCTTGTGGGGAGCCTATTCCTACGGTATATATGATCACTCCTGCTTCCTTTGCCTTATCCACCGCAGCATCCACCTGGCCTTCCAGATCTTCACCGTCGGTGAAGAGAACCAGGACCTTGTACTTCCGCTCCTTTGCGATGAAGGCGGAGGTGGCAGTTTCGATTGCGGCGGCGAGCGATGTGCCGGGATCGGGAATGGACTCGGTACTTGCGGTATCCAGGAACAGAGCGGCCGCGCCATAATCCAGCGTCAACGGACATGCGATCAGCGCGGAGCCTGCAAATGTGACAATTCCGATTCTGTCGCCCTTCAGGTTGTCAAGCAGAGCCCGGATCTCGCTTTTTGCCTTTGTCAGCCGGCTCGGAGCCACATCCTCAGTATTCATGCTGTAGGAGGTGTCCATTCCAACAATGATATCCACACCGCGCCGATGCACGGTCTCTAGCCTGGTACCCCACTGCGGCCTTGCCAGGGCAATTATGGCGAATGTGAAAAAGCACAACAGGAAGAGCGCACGCCAGACCGCTTTTTGACGGCTGAAATCCTCGGTGAGCCGCGCCGCCAAAGCCGGGGACACAAATCTTTCGAGCCTTTTCCGACGGGCCCGCAACCTCCAGAAAAGAAAAACCCCCAGGGCTGGAATGCACCACAATAAGCTCAAAAATTCGGCACGAGCGAAATGCATTTTTGGCCCCTCAAAGGAGGAAAGGCTACCACGAGAACAGAAAAAGGCCTGTGCATCATCAGGGCACCTTTTCAAACCGGGTGAAACCGGCGATTGACGCAAGCAGAACCACTGCCAGAGCCGTTAAGAGATATCCTGCAAAGCGCTCGTTGAAGTGGGTATATGACCTCACTTGGATTTTGGTCTTTTCGAGCCGATCGATTTCCTGAAAGATCTTCTCCAACGAGGGCGCGTCGGTGGCACGGTAGTAGATTCCTCCTGTGATTTCCGCCATGCGAGTAAGCGAAGCCTCGTCAATTTCCACCGGCAGATCCACATACACCTTTTTCCCGGTGGATGGGTCCGTCACCGGGAAGCGCGCAGTTCCCTCGCTCCCCACGCCGACCGTATAGATCCTGATGCCCAGAGAGTGGGCGATCTTCGCCGCGTCGAGTGGCTGTATTTCGCCACGGTTATTGACTCCGTCCGTTACCAGGATAATCACCCGGGATTTGGCCTTGCTGTCGCGCAATCGGTTCAGACAGGTCGCCAAGGCATTTCCGATGGCTGTCCCGTCCTCGATCGTTCCGAGTTCCGTGCCGGCGAGGATATTCAACAATACGCCATAATCAAGCGTGAGAGGGCAACGGGTCAGTGACTTGGCCGCGAAAACGACCAGTCCGGCCCTGTCATGGCGCAGCCCCTCAACGAATTCGCGGGTGACCAGCTTTGCGACATAGAATCTGTTCCGCGGCAAAAAATCCTCGGCAGCCATGCTGCCGGAAGCGTCGAGTGCTATGACGATATCTATCCCTTCGGTAAGATACTCCTCCTCCTCGGTTCCCCGCTGGGGGCGTGCCATTGCGGTGACGATCAGGGCGAAGGCGACCATCCTCGCGCAGAACAAGATTGGGCGCATACGCACGGTCCACGAGGGATGAACTCCCTCGAGAGCCAAGGTGGAGCCGAAGCGGAGACTCCCTTCACCGTCTCGCCGCCGCCGGAGGTATTTCCATATCAGCAGCGGAATTACGGCGAGGAGGAGGAGGAACCAGGGATTGGCGAAATGCGGCATCACGATACCCCTGCGACCGTTGCCTCCTGCGCTACGGGAGATGTGGACCTGAGCTTTCTCGCGGATTCCAGAATCTGAAACGTATTCTTCACCGTCAAATCGCTCTCGGCACGTGACGGCGTGTATTTCGCAAACTTCACGAGGTCACATTCAAACAGCACCGATTCGATTCGCTGCAAATCGGCGGTGGAATGACGCGCAGCCGGACTGTGCTGCAACTCCTCCATGATCTCGGGGGAGGTCTTCTCAATCGTGTGTATCGCGTAGCCCGCCTCCAGGATTCTTTTCACTATTTCGGAAAGGAGCACATAGAACTGCTTGACGAAACCCTTCTCGAGCAACCCGCGTCCGGTCAGGTCCCGGAGGTCGGTCTCTGCAAGGATCAGCGCATCTACCGGAGGTAGTGCGGTCGGGTGGATCGCAGGCCGACGGCTGCGCTGATGGAGCCACCAGGCGAGTATGGCAAGTATGACGGTCAGAAAGGCCAGGGCCAGCCACAGAAGCAAGCGAATCGGTTCCCGGATCTCCGCCTGCTTCTTTAGTCCCTTGAGCTGAGGGTCCTTGTCGGCCAAAACACTCTGGATCTGGATCTTTATCGGCTGGCTGACGATCTCGAAATTTTTGCCGTCGGGCGAGCGCAGTGAGATGGGCAGGGGAGGGAACTCAAACTCGCCGGTCCGGTAAAGGGCCGCGACAATCCGCGCCTTGTGCCGGTTAGGAGCCTCTCGAGAGGCCTTCCCATTGGAGGGAGTAGCGACCGTCCGCGCAGACGGCACCGAGGGCCCTGGATAATACTCTTGAATCGTAAAATCCCCCAACTGATTGCCAAGCTTCGGAAGAGAAGCCCGATATCCTTCAGGTAGTGTGATGTCCAGGTCGATCTGAATTAGATCGCCGACGGTGGCCTTGCGGGGTTGGGCCTGGATGCTTACCTGCACACCTGCGGGAAGTTGCACGACGGGCGGGGCAGGGGGAGATTGTCCGAAGCAGAATGGAAGCAGTAGTAATTGAAGCAGCACAACGGCAATCAATGCCATTCTAGTCAGATCCGCTTTGCATGCCCTATCAGTGAGAGAGAGGAACCTGGAGGTTTGGAGGCGTTTGGCTCTCCGAGACCGTATTTAGTTTTTGTCGCGAAATTCACTTGCCCCGCTGAAGGCGCCCCGAAGGCCGAAGGGGCGCCAGCCAATAACCCAGGGCGTCAATCTATGCACCCCCGGCTACTTGCTCTGGCCCCTCTGGGCCTCTTCAACATCTAAAAGCTACCTCAAGTCGCGAGGAACTCAAAGATCGTAACCGCTGAAGCCGACTACCGGTATCTCCTCGCACGCTCCTCAAAAAAACGGATCAGCGGGCGGTCATAAGGCCGGGCTGTATCGATCGGCACGTGATCCATTCGATAGGATTGGAAGAGCCTTCTCAGCATTTCATAGTTCCTCTCCCAGTTCTCCCTGTACCTGGCGCGGACGGCCGGCAGGGAAGTGTCCACATCTAGAATTTCACCTGTTTCGGCGTCCCTGAGCTCGATTATTCCCACGTTTTGCAGCTCCTGCTCCCGCGGGTCCATGATTTGAAATATGACTACATCGTGCCTACGATTGGCGACTTTGAGTGACTGCTCGAAGCCTTGGTCCAGCAGATCAGATATCAGGAAAACCACGGCGCGCTTGCGAACCACGAGGTTCAGGTGTTCGAGAGCACTCTGAATAGACGTGCCGCAGTACTGTGGCCGGTAGAAGAGCAGCTCGCGAATGACCCTCAGTACGTGATTGCTGCCGCGACGCGGTGGAATGAACTTTTCCACCCGGTCCGTAAACAAGAGTGCGCCGACCCGATCGTTGTTCTTGATTGCGGAAAAAGCCAGAAGGGCCGATATTTCGGCGGCGATCTCTCCCTTAGTTTTTTCCACAGAGCCAAAGGAGCCCGAGGCGCTGGCGTCCACCAGCAACATCACGGTGAGTTCCCGCTCCTCCACATAGCGCCTCACAAACGGATGGCCGGTCCGCGAAGTCACATTCCAGTCGATGGTTCTCACATCATCGCCGTGTTGATATTCTCGGACCTCGTCGAACTCCATGCCGCGTCCCTTGAAAACGGAATGGTATTCACCTGCCAGCGACTCATTCACCAGGCGGTTGGTTGTTATCTGGATCCGTCGAATCTTCCTGATTACGTCTTTTGGCAGCATGAATGATGATGGTTCAGAGTTAAGGGTTTGCGCTGCGAACTGCAAACTGGGAACCGCGAACTTGCATCACGGAGCCTGCACGGCGTCAAAAATCCTGCTGATTACAGATTCGGTTGTCACTTCTTCCGCCTCGGCCTCGTAGGAGAGGATGATTCGGTGACGGAGGACATCCAGGCCGATTGCTTTGACGTCCTCCGGGAAAACATAGCCTCGTCCTTTGATAAATGCGTGGGCCCGGGCTGCCTGCGCCAGGTATATCGTTGCGCGTGGAGAGGCACCAAATTGGATCAAGTCTTTGATGTCCAGCTTGTAATCCTGTGGCCTGCGGGTGGCGAACACGAGCTGGACGATGTAGTCCTTGATGCGATCGTCCATATAGACCTCCTTTATCACCTCACGAACCCTGAGAATACCGGCTGGTGTCACCACCTTGCTCACGGGAATGGGCTCATCTCGAGACATCAGGTCCAAGATCTGGCGTTCCTCTTTGAGGTCGGGATAGTCGACCTTCAGTTTGAGCATGAAGCGATCGATCTGCGCCTCGGGGAGCGGATAGGTGCCCTCCTGCTCGATTGGATTTTGCGTCGCGAGCACAAGGAACGGTTCCTCGAGTGGGTAAGTGGTGTCGCCGATTGTGACCTGACGCTCCTGCATGGCTTCCAAGAGGGCGCTCTGCACCTTGGCAGGTGCGCGGTTGATTTCGTCTGCAAGTATGATGTTGGCAAATATCGGACCCTTCCTCGGGGAGAAGGATCCGTCCTTCTGACTGTAGATCATCGTGCCGATCAGGTCTGCGGGGAGCAGGTCGGGTGTGAACTGGAGGCGCTGGAACTTCGTGTCGATAGCGGCGGAGAGCGTCTTGACTGCCAATGTCTTGGCGAGACCGGGCACCCCCTCGAGCAGGATGTGGCCCCGCGTCAGCAAGCCGATGAGGAGCCTCTCGACCATGTATTTCTGCCCCACGATAACTCGGTGAACCTCTCCGGTCAGCTGCTGAATAAATGCGCTCTCGTCCTGTACCTTCCGGTTGATCTCCTGAATATGTGCGGCTGGCTCCATTCGATTTGATCTCCTCTCCACAGTGTGCGGGACAGAGAATATTACACCAGACTGGAGAATAACTTCACATTCCGGCGCGGGTAGCTCAGTGGCGATGCCGTTTGCCGGCTGTGATAAGATCCACAGATTATGAAAAGCAACCCATGGCGATCATCTTGGTTCAGCGGCTTTGCCTCCCAGCCGAACGTGTTGCTCGGCGACCTTTTGTCGGGGGCCCGCACCGCTCCTCTTCCTGTTCGCCTCACAGCGCGGGGAATCAGCATGGCTCCGTTCATTCGGGATGGAGACGTCATCACCCTGCGTCCATGCCGTGATTGCCCTCCGCGAACAGGGGATGTGGTCGCCTTCGTCCATCCCGTCTCGGAGCAGTTGCTCATCCACCGCGTATTGGCTATGAATGGATGCTCTTTCATGACCCAGGGGGACAACGCTCCCGTGAACGACGGCATGATTCCGGAGGAGCGGGTCCTTGGAAGGGTGGTGGCGGTGGAACGAAATGGCACCAGAGTGCGCTTTGGTCTGGGTGTGGAACGTTTTCTGATCGTTGTTCTCGTCCGGTCGAAGCTGCTCCACCTACTTCTTTCACGCTTGCACGAGTGTGCATAGGGTTTCCTCGAGCTGACCGCTCCTCAGGTCGTAGTAGAATCCGGGCATTCCTTGACGGGACTAGGCCACTCTATTAGGATCGCCGATGAGAGGCCCGGAAATGAACTCGGAAAGTGAGGAAATTGTCAAAAGTGACGACCTGGTAACGAGGAGGATCGCAGGAGAAACCCTCATCGTGCCGGTCCGCAAGGGCGTAGGCGACTTGGATTCGATTTTTACCCTCAATGAGGCCGGATCCTTTATCTGGGACTTGATAGGGCAGGGGATCCGCTTCGATCAGATTGTAGAATCGCTCTGCCGGGAATACGAGGTCACTGTTGAGGATGCGGCGAAAGACGTCAAGGATTTCCTGGAGTCCCTCGAGCTGGCGGGGCTTATTCGGTTTTTACCGGACAGCCCAGATTGAGCTATGGACACAATCGATTACGCAACATACTGTCCGGACTTCCACAGCAGGGTGATAGCGGGCCGGATCCCCTTAACCGGCACTATTGAGGTCACCCGCCGCTGCCCGCAAAGTTGTTTGCATTGCTACAACAATCTCCCGATGAACGATTCCCCGGCACGTGTATCGGAACTATCCTTTGCAGAGCACTGCCGGCTTCTCGATGCCATCGCTGATGCCGGTTGCCTGTGGCTGCTCTACACAGGAGGGGAGGTCTTCGCTCGGCCTGATTTTCTCGACATCTACATTCATGCCAAGAAGGCAGGCCTTATCATCACGCTTTTCTCCAATGGCACGCTGATCACCCCGCAAGTGGCGGACTGTCTTGTCGAATGGAAACCATTTTCGATTGAGATCACGATCTACGGCAGTACGAGGGAAACGTACGAACGCCTCACTGGTACCCCGGGATCATATGACAGGTGTTTGCGCGGGATAGATCTTCTTCTCGAGCGGAAGCTTCCTTTGCGCCTGAAGACCGTCGCAGTGTCCACCAACCGGCACGAGATCTGGCATATAAAGAGGTTCGCAGAGGATCTTGGCCTGGAATTCAAATTCGACAGTATGATCAATCCTCGCATTGATTGCTCGCAGAGCCCGCTTGCCGTCCGCCTGAGTCCCGAGGAGGTCGTACAACTCGATCTACTTGATCCGGTCCGTGTCTGGAGCTGGCGGAGATTCGTAGAACGCTTCGGCGGACCGGCGCACAGGCCGGAAGACAGGGACGGGACGTATCATTGCGGTGCAGGAATCGATTCGTTCTTCATTGATCCGCAGGGGAGGATGAGTCTCTGCAGTCTTTCCCACGCGAGTGCGTTC
This sequence comes from Acidobacteriota bacterium, assembly GCA_035631775.1. Taxonomy (GTDB): domain Bacteria; phylum Acidobacteriota; class UBA6911; order UBA6911; family UBA6911; genus DASQID01. The sequence goes on along the minus strand of DASQID010000477.1, from coordinate 6,937 downwards.
GATCTCCGCCACGGGAGCTTCAAGGAAGCATGGGAAGGGATCATTCGCGAGGAGAGGCAGAGGAAGGCGACGCGAGTGACCAAGTGCACCTCCTGTGAGATCAAGTCGATGTGCGGCATGTGTCCTGCCAATGCGGAGCTGGAGGCAGGGGACCCTGAATTGCCCGTTGATTTTCTCTGCCACGTGGCACACCTGCGCGCGCTCGCACTGGGCTTCGCCGTGCCTCCGCACGGTCCATGTGAATACTGCGCGAATGGGACCAAACACGAGGCTCTCGTGCAGTCTTTGGCTTTGCTCCGTGAGCGCGGCGAAAGCCGCGTTCCTCCGTTTACAATTTCAGAGAATGACGGCAGAATACTGTCGATGTTGAACCGGGAAGGAACCGGCGCTTTGGGTGGTTGCGGTTCCGAATGTGATCCGACAGCCTTGGAAAGCCGGTCTGGACACCAGAGGAATTGAAATACCATGAATGACCAATCGATCGTCGAAAGAAAGCGCCGAAAGAAATCATACGCTAGGCCGGAAATCAAGCAGGTGACACTGCAAGCCGAAATGACCGTTGTAGTGGGCTGCAAGAATGCCAGTCGGTGCGGGCCCGGCCACAGCACCTGTACAGCGCCGTCAAGTTGTAAAGCCTTGGGATCTTAGGGTCTGAACGACAGGTCGTTCTCTGCCCGAGTCCTCACTTTTGGAACCTCTGTCCCTCATTGGCAACCTTCTCGGAGCCCACCCATGTCCCCATGCTCAAGCAGCACTTTTCCCATGGGTGGTAGCGGTTCCTCCATGGAGTTATGCGTCGCGATCGCGGGCATAAAGATATGCATTGTTTCGGCGCCGGGGATGACCCTCGAACTGGATCGGACTGTCCGTCCGTTCGAAGTGGAGTCGGCCAGTCCGGATGTAACGATACGATCATCCTGGTGTGAACTCAGGGCAGCGTTTGACGGGGAGTTGGTATTCGACTCCGGCGACCTTTGGAAACTCTACCGGAACGACAATTCGTTTGTTTTTCGCTTCACTTCACCGGCGTTCGGGGAGATCCCGTACAAGGTGGCCACGTTTGACTCCGCTTTCAGGACTGGAGAAGTCTGCCTGCACCGTTCATATTTTGATACGGCAATTCCAGTCTATCCTCTTCAATATCCGCTAGACGAACTCCTCGTGCTGAGTGTGTTGTCCCAATTCGGGGATATCTCGGTACACGCGTGCGGAGTTGTCGATGAACGTGGAAACGGTTACCTGTTTCCCGGGCCGTCGGGTGCCGGCAAGACCACAATGGCCAGGCTGTGGCAACTCAGGGCGGGAGCAGTTGTGCTGAACGATGAGCGCATCATTGTGCGCAGGCGCGAGGAACGATTCTGGATCTATGGAACTCCTTGGCACGGAGAGGCGGAGTTCGCCGAGCCGGTTTGTGCTCCGCTGACCCGGGTTTTCTTCCTTCGGAAGGATTCAATGAAGACGATCAGATCGATGTCCGGAGCAGAGGCAGCAGTCCGGCTTTTTTCCAATATTTACCGACCGTTCCACGACAAGAAATGCCTTGAAGCCACACTGAGGTTTATCGATCAGGTTGTAAGCGAGGTGCCGTTTGTCGATCTTGGAGTTGTCCCAGACGACGAGATGGCGCAATTTCTGATGAAGGCACAATCTGCAACGAATCACACGAATTTGACGACATGATCTCGGTCCATACTCCTTCGTAATACAAACCCGCAATTCCGTGTCCTCCTGGCAAGGAATTCCTTAGGCGAGAAAATGCATTCTGCAAGATCAAAGGTCACAGTTCGCGGTTCGCAGTTCGCAGAGGGCACTGATCGCCTGCAGACTGCGAAACCACTGCGAACAGCAAACTGCGAACGGCGAACCTGAAATCAGTGCAGCGTTATAGGGGTCATTGCGGCCTACTGCTTTTTGATTGCGGCTTTGCCGCTCCGGGTAATTCGTGCAATCAGTAGCAGATTCTTAGCCCTTGTTCAGGGAGGTAAGAAACTCGTTATTGTTGTCGGATTTGCGAAGTTTGTCGAGCAGCAGATCCATAGCCTCATCGATTGAGAGCGGATTGAGGACCTTTCTCAGAATCCAGATTTTGTTCAGATCCGCCTGTTCGACGAGAAGTTCTTCCTTGCGGGTTCCGGACCGGTTGATATCGATAGCAGGGAAGATACGCTTGTCCACTAACTTCCTGTCCAGGATGATTTCCATATTGCCCGTTCCCTTGAACTCCTCGAAGATGACGTCGTCCATTCGGCTCCCTGTGTCGATCAGCGCGGTGGCCATGATCGTCATGCTGCCGCCTTCCTCGATCTTGCGCGCAGCGCCGAAGAACCGCTTCGGCTTTTCGAGCGCGTTGGCGTCCACGCCGCCTGATAGAACTTTTCCGCTGGAGGGGACGATGGTGTTATAGGCGCGTGCAAGGCGCGTGATGCTGTCAAGGAGGATCACCACGTCCTTCTTGTGTTCGACGAGACGTTTTGCCTTTTCCATCACTATTTCCGCGACCTGCACATGTCTCGATGCCGGTTCATCGAAAGTCGAGCTAATGACCTCCCCTTTAACCGATCGCTCCATGTCCGTCACCTCTTCGGGACGCTCATCGATCAGGAGCACGATGAGATAGATCTCCGGGTGGTTCGTGCTGATGGAATTCGCGAGGTTCTGCAGAATCATGGTCTTGCCTGCCCTCGGAGGGGAGACGATCAGACCCCGCTGGCCCTTGCCGATTGGGGTGAAAATGTCCATCACCCGTGCGGAGAGGTTATCCTTCACGGTTTCGAGTCGAATTCTCTCGTGGGGATACAAGGGTGTCAGGTTGTCATAGAAAATGCGGTGCCGGGCTTCCTCTGGCGGCTCGAAGTTGACCGCGTCCACTTTGACCAGTGCGAGATAGCGTTCCCCTTCGTTCGGCATGCGGATCTGTCCGGAGACGATATCCCCCGTACGTAGGTCGAACTTCCGGATCTGGGAAGGGGAGATGTAAATGTCGTCCGGACCGGGGAGGTAGCTGTAGTCTGGAGAACGAAGGAAGCCGTATCCCTCAGGCAGCACTTCCAACACGCCCTCCGAGAATATGAGGCCATGTTTCTCGGCCTGGGCCTGCAAGACGGCGAAGATTAGGTCTTGTTTGGCCAGTTTGCCGATTTCAGCCACTTTGTATTTCTTGGCGATCTTCGAGAGGTCCTTAATGTTCAGGGCTTGCAGCTCGCTGATGTGGAGTTGCTCGCCTTCCTTATCGAGAGCCTCCTGAATGGATATCTTCTTTTCGCCGGAAGCGTTACTCAGCCTCGAATCCTTCTCCGCCATAAAGCTCCTATTTGGGATGATTGCCGCTGCGAATTGGGAGTGGTCGAATTCGGAAGAACAACAAATCTTATCTCAAGAAACTCATTGAGGTCCAGCCCAAACAACAGAAACGGGGAGGCACAAGAGCCTTGCAGTTCCTGTGCCTCCGCGCGGTGCCGGTCGTCTACTTGATGCCCAAATCTGCCTTGGCTTTCGATTTCACCTCTTCGATGCCCGCTGGATTATCGGGGTGACGGGCCTTCCAAAGCTGGTCTAAATTGTCCTGGGCTCTCTTGGCGAAGTTTTTGCCGAGCACAGCAGCCTTGGCAAAAGGCTCAATTGCGCCGTCCAGATCCTTGCTGTTCCACTTGCACATACCTGTGTAGTAGTATGCCTCGTCGTTCTGCGGCGCGATCTTGATCACTTTCGCAAACAGATCCATCGCGGCGGGATAGTCCTTCTGCTTATAGGATTCGGCGGCCTTCTGATTCCAGTAATTTGCCCTCACAGCGCTCCAGGCTTCCTCCTTCATACCGGGAGGAGTTTTATCCGGGAAAGCGTCCACAACCTTTGACAACAGCTCCATGGCCTTCGCCCCGTTCTGCTTCTGCGAGTAGACCTGTACCATTTGCAGGGCGGTACCGTAGGCTTGGTCCATGGGGAATTCGGCCAGAATTTTCTCGCCATAGATCAGGTACTTGTCGTAGTTCTGCATTCTCAAATAGATGTCGGCCAGGGTGGCCACGCCGGTCTTGTCGGGTGCCACGGCATATACTTTCTCGGCATTCTCTGCTGCCTTTGGCAGATTGCCAGATTGGTAGTAGGCAGCCATCAAAGCCTGGTACATCGCCTTCTGGGAGGGAATGAGTTGCTTCTTAGTGAACTCTTCGACACCCACAGGAATGGCCGCCGCCTGGACCGTTTTCTCTGTCGGCATGATGGCCAGGAATGCCTCCTCCATCGATATCGCCTTGGCCCAGTCCTTCTTCTGTAAGTAAGGTTTGAGGCATTCCAGGTATTGCAGAGCCACATAGTCCAGCATCTTGGATATCGGATGTTCCTTCTGGAAGGCTGTCAACAGATCTGCCCGCTTCTGCAGGTCGGCCTCCTTCAAGATGCTTTCACATTGCGCATAATCTTTCTTGTACTGATAATCCGAAAGCGGAGAAATCTTTTCCTGCGCCCCTGCGACAAAGGCGCACAGTGCAACCAGGGTTACCATCGCGCCGAATTCATTCCATGCTCGGGTCATAGTAGACTCACTCCTGCGAAAAGGATCGAAGAGACCATTCAAGGTCCGAACTGTTTTGGTTCAAGGGAGGCCGCACGCACCCGCCGGCGGCCAGTTGATCCGCGGGCACAGATCCCGCCACTGCGACCTTGCGACTAGGTTCTAATGGATTGGGATGTTCTGTCAAGCCAAATCCCGGTCCGTCCAGGTGGTTCATAACACGCACTACCCCCGGTGGGCCGGTCGACTGAAAGCCACTGCAATGTCAAACCCAGTACATGAAAACAAAAATGCGTTAACACATTTCCCTAATGCGGAAGAACGCCGGTACGCGCGCGTTTGCACGCCGCTTTCGCCACGGCCCTTATTACTGGCGGACCCTTAGGGCTGGCGCAAGAATAAATTCACATTTTGGCGCGAGCGCCGGGCGCCGCGCCCTTTCAGGCTGCGGCCCGCAGGCCCGCTGGCTTTGTTGCTCGCTCCTCACATACCACCCCGGGTATAGCTCAGCCGGTCTTGGCTGCAATTCCATCATTTCTTCCGCAGCAGCCAACGATTTCCCGGGTACCACCTCATCCGTTTGAGTTCATATTTTCCAGAAAGTTTCGCTCCCTGAAGGTCGATCAGGAGGTGTTTGGCCGAGGCATCCGCAATGTTCAGGTCTCCCTTGTCCCAGACATACGCGTTGCCGATGCCGAAAGCTTGCTCCTCGAATCTGGTACAATCAAGGGCGCTGGCATCGAAACTCTCGCGCTCGATAGCCAGCCGCTGTTCCCCGCTTCTCCGGGGAGGTTCGTGCAGGAGAGACCAGCAGCGCAGTATGTCGTTCTGGATAATGCGCAGGTCATAATGCGGCTTTCCCGTTTTGTGCTGATGGATAACGAAGCGGTCGGCCATGTCGGGTACAGGCGCTTGCTCCTGCCTGAAAAATGTGACAGTATTCTCGCCTAGATGCTATGGATATCCAAGTTGAATCGCGCGGCGACAAGCGGATCGTGCGCATAAAGGACAAGATTACTTTTGAACATTGTCCGACGCTGCAGAGCCAACTGGAGCCCGTTCTGGAGGAGGGAGTACGGGAAGTCGTGATCGACTTTAAGGATGTACCGTTTATGGACAGCTCCGGGATAGGCGAGGTGCTGCGACTGTTCAAGCTTATGCGTGATCGAAACGGCGAAGTTATACTTATCAATCCTAACCGCAAGTTGCGCAATCTCTTCACAATGTACCGGTTCGAGAAGTTCATGAAGATTCGTGAAGAGGTGGAAGTAGGAAACGAATGACAATCCAACTCTTACGCAAGCTGTGCGTGTTTCCCTTGATGAGCTCACTCGGGCTGATTCTGAGTGCCGGGATGTTATCGGCCCAGGATCAAAGGGGCCAATCTCGAGTCCAGCGAGTCGGCCAGAATCCATATGCTGTACGGCCTCCCTATGCAGCCCCGAACCAGCCGGCGCCCGGATCCCGAGGAATGCTTTCGACCCGCGGAGTCCCCCCTCAGCCGACGCCTGCGTTCCCCTCATACATGAAGGTCCGCGTCGATGAGAACCTGGTGACGGCGAACGTTCGTACCACTCCTCTGCAGCAGGTCTTGCAGGAGATCGCCGATCGCACCGGGCTGGTGTTCGAAGTGCAAAGCCAGGATGACCCTCCCATATCCATAAACCTCTTCCGTGTCAGAATCCAGGAGGCAGTTGAACGCATCGTCGCGAGCGACAACAGTATTTTCTACTATGGAAAGGATGCATCCCAGCAGAGCCGGATCGAGTTTGTGCGCGTCTTTCCCCGTATCAACCAGCCCCAACAACCGAGTCTCATCTACATCGGCACGGGTGCAATCACCAAGAGTGGCAATGACACGGTAGATTCCCCCGAAGACGCCTTAAAAGTCTTGACCGACAGCCAGAACCTCGAGGCGCGGCAGAAAGCCGTCGAGGTGCTCGTCGCGGCCAAGGGAGAACTGGCCACGCTGGCGCTCACCGCGGCGCTTCTTGATCCGGCTCCCGAGGTCAGGGTTGCCGCGATCGAGGGACTTGCCTCCCTCGGGGCGCACTCCGCGTTGCCAGGGATCATTCAGTCCCTCAAGGATAAACACCCCGGCGTGCGCCAGAGTGCAATTACTGCCGTGGCTTTGATGGGGGATTCGGAAAGCATTAAGGAATTGAAGCCACTGAGTAAGGACCGGGATGTCAGCGTAGCCGCAGCAGCCGAGGAGGCAATTCGTACCCTCTCTTCAGCCCGCAGACCCTGATCAGAAAACCCACTACAATTTCACGAATTGCCCGGTGCAGCCGAGCCGCAATCAAAGGAGCCTGGCGTTCCTTAGGGCTGGCGCAAGAATAACATCACATTTTGCTGCCGGCCCCCAGGCCCGCTGGCGAGGCGTGAGCGACGAGCTATACCCGGGGTGGTATGTGAGGAGCGAGC
>DASQID010000476.1:0-10889 GCA_035631775.1 Acidobacteriota bacterium | reverse complement strand
CGCCCACGGAAGGCCAGAAGACGTTGTGCCCCACATTGTCGCTATTGAGGAACTCCACTGTCGTTCCCTTCAACACGACAATGACGTGTGGTATGAATTTCAGGCTCTTCTGGTCCATGACGGCGTGCTGGGCTGGCGCGGGGAACTCCTTGCCGGGGATTGCATCAACGTAGACGGCGATGTTCTCAGCCGAGCGGATGCCGGATGCCGATACTTTTCCTTGGATTTCGCCGGCTGTGGCGATGCCGGCCGGCAACGCAATGAGTGTGATTACTACCAGGAGCGTTCTGCTTGTCAGCAATTTCATGTCAGCCCTCGTTGAGTTGCAGCAGATCAGATCTGCAGGCGGTGTAGTCATTGAGTCGCTCAAAAATTGTAGTCAATGCCGAGCAGGAAGCCGTTGGGCCGGAAGAACTGGTTGTCCGTTCCGGAAGGTTTTTCAAATTGACGCTGGTATTCGAATACGGTCTTGATGTTCGCACGAACGAGAAATTGGAGCCCCGGTGAAAATCGGTTGCGGGTATTGTGGCGCGAGACGCCATTGAGAAAGTCCGTGGGAGAATTCACGGCGTCATAACGCATGATTCCAATCACCCACGGGTGGAACCAGTACTCGGCTTCAACAAATCCTCCCGAGAAGGTGACAGGCGTGCCGTGCAGCAGGAATCCAGTGTCTGTGTTCGGAATCAGATTCTGATCCCGCCCGTACATCTCGAGCCCCCAGAGTTCGAGATTTCGATATTTGAACCGGAGGTCTCCGCCGACACGATAAAAGGGTTCATGGATCGTGCCGAAGCCGGGGGCCAGCATTCCATCGAGGTTCAAGGCGTTTCGCCCGTAATAGTAGAAGCCGCCGAATCGAATCGAGGTGTGGTCCCGTGGACCGGTGGGACCTGAGGCTTGCACCTCTTTGCGGGATTTTGCATCGCGCTCCAGATTGAAGCGCTGCGACACCCGCACATAAATATCTTTGGAGTTGCGTCCGGCAGGGCTGTCGTTGGACCCGTTCAGAGCGGTGACGGACCAGGTAAAGTAGCCGTCGTTCGGATAGCCGCCGATTTCGATCCCGCGCTGTGGAGCGGCAAAGACGAATGGGTTGCTCGTGGTTCCCAGCGAACCCGCGGTGCTTGCCTGATCATAAATGTCATAATCCGTCAGGTTGATCGTTCGTGCCTGAGTAAAGGGAAGGTCCAACTCGAACTGGCCGAAACGCAGATTCAACGCGTCCTTGGGCAACTTTAAGTAATGTCCTAGGTCGTTGACCTTCAGATAGCCGTCACCCAGGCCGCCCTGTGCGCCTGAGCCGCCAGTTGAGATGTCATCATCGATCCAGAAGGACAGACTGTCTCCGAAACTGCCCGCCGAAATGATCGTAAACGTGTTGGGGACGAACAGGTCGGTGCGCGGAATAAATCCTTGATCATGGACTAGAGCAAGCGGCTGCTTGCTGTTGTAGGCTGCAAACCCGGAATAGCGGAATCCAATCGGGATGCTGCCCGGGATCTCCCCCGGGTAAACGGCTTTCGGAAAGACCTGACGCTGGGCTTTGGCCCCCAACAATACGGGCGGCTCTTTGATGAACTGCTCGTCATTTTGAGGGAATTTGAGGCCGTTTTTCTTAAAAGCCTCACCAAAATCGTTCAGTTCGGGAAAGTTGTTGTGGCAGGTAGAGCACGACGTCTGATACTTGCGTGCAAAAGCCGGAATTGCATAAGCACTCGGCGCCGTCGCAGACCGCTCGATAAGGAATGCTGCTCCCGCGAGCACGAGAACTTTGGCTAATGCCAGGGCTCTCGATCCAGGAGGAAGAGTCATGGGAACGCCTCCACGGCAAATGAATCAGCCTCTGATCATATTTAATGTGCGCAAGTGTTCGCTGTCCCGGCGCGGCTCAGGGGGGAGCAGCGGCGGCCGGAATTCAACAGATGCCGGAATTGCTTGAGGGGGCTCTTACTCAATTGGAAATATGATACGCTTCAGGTCCATCTCTGTCCATCGTATCGTGTAACAGGGGTCAGGGACCAGGGCAGAAGGGGACTCACTTCTTGTGCGGGGTCAACAGACCCCCGGCCTCTGGCCGCATCATGCGCCGGTCTGATGACCGGCGCCACAGGATCTTTCTTTTGTTGTGTCTGCCCTAAGGGCCTGTCAATAGATAAAGGTGACACTTTGCTGCCGGCCCCCAGGCCCGCTGGCGAGGCGCGAGCGACGAGCTATACCCGGGGTGGTATGTGAGGAGCGAGCAACAAAGCCAGCGAGCCTGCGGGCCGCAGCCTGAAAGGGCGCGGCGGCGGGCGGGCATCTGCTTCGTTGCCGCTCCTCGACGATGTACACTGACATCGCCTACGTCGCGGCGCCTTGCATCTGCCCACCCGGCGCTCGCGCCAAGGTGCAACCTTATATTTATTGACAGGCCCTAAGACTGCGCCGCGGCGGCGCATCCCGCCTGGAGAGCCCGCAGGTTGATGTCCACCACTTGGTCTCCCTTGCGTGCGAACATCACGCGCACTGCCCTTTCAACTGTCTCCGCTTTGACTGGAAGAAGGTTCATAGCTGCACCGACCATCACCATGTTGGCGGCTCGGGTTGAGCCGGCCGTGCGTGCCAGCTTCACGGCGTCAACGACGACGGCACTGGGCAAGCTTCGGATTTTGGCGAGTAATTCCTTCAAGTCGGGGTAATCGGGAATGTTGCGAACGGGGCTATCCGAAGTGATGAGCGTACCTTCTTTGGAAAGATATGGAAGGTAACGAAGACTCTCCATCGGCTCCATGCTGAGAATGATCGAGGCGGTTCCGAGGGGAATGAGATCGCTCGCAATGTGGCGATCGGCCAGCCGCAGAGTCGCCATGACGGCCCCTCCGCGCTGTGCCATCCCGTGCACCTCGGACTGCTTGACGCAAAGGTTCTCCTCCAGTGCGCCTGAGGCAATCGCAGCCGCGAGCGTGAGTACTCCCTGGCCACCGACGCCTGCCAGGACTATGTCGCACTTCATTCTGCACCTCCTTCACTCTTGGCGAGCTTCACCGCCTCGAGACACTCGCGCCTCGAAATTATTACCGAAAGGCCCCGGTAGTCGATTTCTCTCTTCAAGACTCTCGTGTTTTCCTCATGATTCTTGCGATGCGCTGTGAGCACTTGAAAATGCCGGGGATCGACTCCGGTGCCGAGCACCACTTGTTGCAGCTGGGTCTGCGGCAAGATGGTCGGTTGAGTCCCAGTCATGGCGACGGTGCCGTTGTCGGCGATGACCAGTGTCATGTCGGCGTTGGCCGCGACTGCGTCCATCAGTGGTGTGACACCGGAGTGAAGGAACGTGCTGTCACCTATCACAGCCACCACGGGATGAAGGCCGGCTTCAGCCGCGCCTTTGGCCATTCCGACGGACGCTCCCATGCACACACAGCTTTCGACAGCCGAGTACGGGGGAAGTGCCCCCAGCGTATAACACCCTATGTCAGACGTGACGACCGGATCCTGGTAAGTCGAGAGCGCCTCATTGAGAGCATTCAGGGTGTCGCAGTGCGGGCAGCCCGCGCACAATTGGGGCGGCCGGGCGGCGAGCGTCAATCCCGGAATTTCGAGGATTTCCCTCCGTGGCAGGCCGAGTGCGCGGCGCACGAGATCTGGAGTCAACTCGCCATCCATTGGAAGATCGCCGGACTCACGGCCCAGAATCCTGATGGAGGGTGGGATGATACCCCGCAAGCTTCGCTCGAGAAAGGGATAGCCTTCCTCGAGAATCAACACGCGTTCTACGCGTGCGGCCAGTTGGCGCACCTTTTCTGCCGGTATGGGATATGCGCCGACGTGAAGATGCGATGGCACGCATGCAAGATCCTGAAGATTTTCTTCAAAGTAGTTGCGTGCAACGCCAGTGGTGATGACGCCGAGATCCATACTTTGCTCATTCAATATCAGTTTGTTGTATGGAGAAGATTCCGAATAGGCGTGGATCTCTCTCTGACGGAGCAGAAGTGAATGCCATCTTTCACGGGCGATGTGCGGCATCAATACCCAGGAGTTTGCCGCGTTTTGGGCCTTGTCCAGAGGATTTTCCTCCCGTGGCTCGGACGGGCGCACAACCGTGCGGCTGTGAGCAAGGCGAGTCACCAACCGCACCATCACCGGTATTTCGAAGCCTTCTGAGAGGTCGAATGCTTCCCGGGTCATCTCATAGGCTTGCTGCTGATCGGTGGGCTCGAGGCAGATCACACGGGCGAAGTCCGCATAAAAGCGGCTGTCCTGCTCGTTTTGGGAGCTGTGCATTCCAGGATCATCCGCAACGGCCACGACCAGCCCCCCGTTTATGGGCACAAGAGCCGAATTGATGAAAGGATCGGCTGCTACATTGAGTCCCACATGCTTCATGGAGACGAGGGCGCGGCGGCCAGCGAAGGACACTCCCAGTGCCTCTTCATAGGCTGTCTTCTCATTCGCGCACCAGGCTGCATAAGGCTTGCCCTTCCTGGCCCTATGCTGAATGAGGTACTCGAGGATCTCAGTCGACGGCGTCCCGGGATATGCGTAGGCGGCGCTCACTCCCGCATGAATTGCTCCGAGTGCTACCGCCTCGTCTCCCAGCAATACCATATCTGTCATGATCAGACCTCTCCGGGATAATCACGAGGCGATATCATATCATCACGGGGACGTGGAATTCACGGAGACCTATCGGGCCGGGAGAACTGAGGAAACTGCCACGAATCCCACGAATCCCACGAATTACATGCACGGCTCACAGGCATTGGCTTTTCGTACTACAAACCCGCAATTCCGTGTCCTCCTGGCAAGGAATTCTTTAGGCGAGAAAATGCATTCAGCAGGATCAAAGTTCACAGTTCGCGGTTCGCAGTTCGCAGAGGGCACTGATCGCCGGCAGACTGCAAACCACTGCGAACAGCAAACTGCGAACGGCGAACCTGAAATCAGTGCAGTGATTATAGGGGTTATTGCGGCCTCCTACTTTTTGGTTGCGGCTACGCTGCACCGTGAAATTCGCGTAATTCGTGGCAGATCTTTATGACTGGCTGATTCTCACTTCGTCCGGCTTTCGGCGACGGACCAGTCGATGTTCTTGAAGAAGGCTTCGATGTACTCCGCACGCTTGAGGCCGTAATCGAGCATGAACGCATGCTCGAAGACATCCATAATAAGAATTGGGTTGCCCCCAGCCGGATGCGCCACGTCATGTTCGTTGATCCAGAAATTCATCAACCTGCCGCCGGTCACGTCCTGGTAAAGCACCGCCCAACCAATGCCACGCATCGCCCCGGTAGCCCGGAAATCCTTTTCCCAAGCCTCGTAGCTGCCGAAACTGGCCGCCAGCTTGGAGGCCAGTTTCCCATCCTTACGAATACCGGCCTTGCCTCCGAGATTGTCGAAATAGTACTCATGCAGACGCATCCCATTGAACTCCCATCCGAGCCTCCTTTTCAGTTCCGCGTACTCGGTTGTCGTTAACTGGCCCTCTTTCAGCATCCGGTCGAGTGTATCGAGCAGCTTGTTTGTGTTTGTCACGTAACCTTGATACAGCGTGAAGTGGTTCTTGAGAAGTGCCTCGCTGAAGCCCACCATCCCCACGAGCTTCGAATAATCCTTTGCTGTGTAAGCCATAGTTTTGATGCCTCCGCCTTGGGTTCTGGTCCGATACAGCTGTTTGTCTTTTATGTCCCGAAAGTCGAGGACCTGTAAGGATAATAAAACTCTCGTCGCGCGCCTAGGGGGATGTAAGAGAGGGTGCGTGGCAGACCGAGTTTAGAGTTGCTCGAGTAGCCTTCATCTCCTACAGTAGGAAAGCAGGCATGAGCGCGTCCGCTCCAGTGAGCCCCTGATGAGCGAAGATCTCGCAAGGAGGTTCAGGAGAATCTCAGGTTGGTGTCGGTGACGAAATCGTGGTCGGATCGGAGGAACTCTCAGAATGGTTTACAGCATTACCATCCAATTTCGACGCGATTTTGAACCCGAAGAGTTCGAGTACTCGTCCCGCTATGCGGGGCACGTCAAACTGCCCACATAAACAACCAGGAAGACGACGATGACCGACAGAATGATCTTGGAAACTGAAGCGGGAAGCATCCTCTCTGATGCGGAAAGGTCAATAATTGAGAGTGCCGGAGCGTTTCAATCCAAAGGGCTCGCGCTTAAAAGATGGTGGGCCGAAGCGGACGTCAAAAATACTTACACCCAGCGTTTCGATACCATGAGGACCTACCGCAGGTTTGATCACAGCTACGGATTTTTCGGCGAGGCGCCGGTGGACAACGGCACGATGCCGGTGATGGGAGTCGTGGATGAGGTCTTCTTCGACCGCCCCAAATCCGCCTCGGAGGGTCAGTCCGCTGGTGCACTGGCCATGAAGGAGCAGATACGCGAGTTTGTCCTGCGCTATTTTCTGCGCATCAGCGATTATCGTCAGCCCGAGAGGATCGCGGATTCCGCTGCGACGCCTGTGCCTGCTTATCTGAAGTTGCTCAGTTGGCGCACCGAGCCGGAAATTCATCGGAGTGGCATGGAATTCTCGCAGCATTTCTACAAGGCGAAATCGACCGGGCGAATCGGCCGATTTCCCAATGAAAGTTCCAACGCGGTTGTGGATCTGAGGGAGGTTGGTGCCAAATATGAGTGGGTACTCATGCACCTCCGCATCTATGATTTTGTGCTTTCCCTCAAGCCCTTTGGTTTGGACGGGCCGCAGTTCATGCTGCCGCTCAAAGAGGAGAGCTATCTGCTCATGAGCCCCGAGTACATCACCATCAATGACAAAGGCGGGAATGGGGTGATCGGCGAGTACGGTTTTGGTTACTCCTTCATCAAGAATCCTGAGCGAGGACCATTTGCCTACGGCCCGGGCGAATTCGAGGCAGCCTTTCAAACTATCAACTTCAGCGTGCTCGAAAGTGGAGAGACGAGGGTACGCATGGTCTTTGTCTCGAACCGTCCGGACAAGATCGTAAACGTGCCCCTCGATCCCATCGCCTGGGGATTCGACATTGCCGACCGCGCATCTTTTGGATGGACTTCCGCCGTGATCAATCCCATAAAAAAGGCCTGGGAGGCGGTTTCAAAGCCAATCGTTGATGACAGAGATCCCGTTCTGACCACCGTCCGGCTTGCCAACTTGCTGACTCTTGGGCAGGCTGGCAAGCAGCTCGATATAACACCGGATCAGCTTAATAAGGGCTTCCTGGTGAGGCACACCTTGCAGCACTATGGCACGGTGCAGGGCTCGCTGCGCACATGGCGGCAGATTCCCGATTGGCGCGCCAAAGACCTGCCGGATTGGGTTGCAAATGGTGCTAGTGCCTGACCGAGGATTTACGGAGTCGAAGATTTCCCAAGCATCCTCATTCTAGATCGAGCGGTGGACATGGACAGCCGTGAGAGATTTGGACATGTCATGCGGTACGGCATGGCGGACCGCGTACCCTTGTTCGAAGACGGAATACGAGCGGAGGTTCTCGAGGTTTGGCGTGGTCAAGGGTTGACCGCTGACCGGGATGTTTTCGAGATTTTCTCGTTCGATCCCCTTGAACTGATCGAGCCTGAACTCAAGCCCGACCCGGAGGTCCCGCCGTCCTCGATGGCAGATCTGGAGCTCTTCCGGAAGTCGCTTGACGCGAATGACCCCCGCCGCCTGGGGCAGGATTGGTCGGGACAGGTCAGGCGTTGGCAAAGACGCACCAGCGTTCTCATGCTGTCCGTGAGCGACGGCCTCTTTTTGTCGCTGGGCGTCAGGGACTGGAGCAGCTTTTCCGACGTGGCTCAGCGGTTGGTACTCGAACCGCAATCGGTGCTCGCAACCATGCGAATTCAAGGTGAATTTGCCGCATGCCTGGCCGGAAGGGTGCTCACGGAGGTCGAGATCGATGCTGCGGTCTTCGACGAACCTGTCTGCGACAATCATGGACCGCTCGTCTCTCCGGCCATGTACGAAGAATTTGCACTGCAAAGTTATATGCCAATTCTGGATCTACTCCGGAAGAACGGGGTACAGACCATCATCTTTCGGACATGGGCCAATGCCAGACCGCTCTTGCCGAGAGTCGTGCAATACGGGTTCAACTGCCTTTGGGCCTATGAGGCGAACTCGGACGCAATGGACTACCGCAATCTCCGGCAGGAGTTCGGACGCGACCTCCGCCTCATCGGCGGTATCGACCTCGACAAGGTGAGGGAAGGCGGGGAAGCCCTCAGGCGAGAGATTCTGGAAAAAGTCCCTCTATTGCTGGCGGGAGGGGGTTATATCCCGCTTGCCGACGGCCGGGTACGTGAGGACGTGCCCTATGCCAACTATGTCTGTTATCGCAGATTGCTCGAAGAGGTCGCTGGCGCCTGAGGGTGTCAGGTCTTGAATATTTCATTTTGCCTCGTTTGGCCTGCGAAGCGCAGTCTGCTCATGGCGATAATACACCGACAAGTGGTCGAGCTGTCCTTTTTGGCGTGCATGATGCAAACTCGAGGGATTCGCGCAACAATGGGGCCAACTTCAACGGAGGATCAAATGAAACGACGAACATTCCTGACTCTGGCTGTAACCGGCAGTCTGGCCGCTCGGAAGTCGCCCGCGCTTCTGGGAAACAGTTCCCGCTGGCGAGGTGCAAACGATCGAGTGCGTGTCGGGATTGTCGGAATCCACGGAATGGGACAGTCTCACATTTCCGAGTTCTCCAAGCTCCCGAACGTTGAAGTCGCTGCCCTCTGCGACGTAGACGAAAACCTCTTTGCCGAGATCGTCAGCAAGCATTTCACAGGCCGGGGCAAACCAAAACCAAAGACCTATTTCGACCTGCGAAAACTGTACGAAGACAAGGACATCGATGCCGTGTCGATCGTTACCCCCAATCACTGGCACGCGTTGGCAGGTATCTGGGCAATGCAGGCCGGCAAACACGTGACCATCGAAAAGCCCGTCTGCCACAGCTTTTTCGAAGGCCAAAAACTGGTGGAAGCCGCAAGACGATATCGGGTGATCGTGCAGCATGGGATGGAGCAGAGAAGCAACCCGTGCGCAATAAGCGCCGTCGAATTTCTCCGCAGCGGTGGTCTCGGTGAGGTCTACATGGCAAAGGGTCTGTGCTACAAGTGGCGCGACACGATTGGCAAAGTCGAAGACGAGCCGACACCGCAGGGCGTCCATTATGATCTATGGCTCGGTCCCGCCCCACTCAGGCCGTTCAACCGGAACAGGTTTCACTACAATTGGCACTGGAACTGGGATTACGGGAACGGGGACATCGGCAACCAGGGCGTTCATGAAATGGATGTTGCGCGCTGGGGACTGGGCGTCACCCTGCCCACGCGGATCAGCGCCGTCGGCGGCCATTTCATGTTCTGCGATGACCAGCAGACTCCCAATGTGCTGATGGCATTATTCGAGTTCGAAAACCCGGAGGGCGCTGGCGAAAAGAAAAAGCTGCTGCAGTTCGAGGTGCGCGGCTGGATAACGCACAGGGAGGGAGGAATCGGCGAGGTTAAGAACGCGAGCGCTCCGGGCGGCTATATGGTCAGCGACGCGAACACGGTGGGCAACATTTTCTACGGCTCGAAGGGTTACATGTCGAAAGACGTCGACCGCTGGAAGACGTTCCTCGGCAGGAAGCTCGAACCCGGACCGGGCGGTGAGGGATTGGGGAATCACTACAGGAACTTCATTGACGCCGTACGAGCCGGCAACCAATCACTCGCAAACGGGGACATCCTGGAAGGTCACTATTCTGCTGCGCTTGTTCATCTTGCGAACATCTCCTACCGGCTCGGACGATCGTTGAATTTCAATCCAAAGGAGGCGCGCTTTGTCGGGGACGAAGAAGCCGACAGGTTGCTTCGCCGCGAGTATCGCCAGCCGTTTGTTGTCCAGGAGAATCCGTGAGCGGTTCAATGCAAGGCATCGCAGATATCGTCACAAAGTGGAGAGACCCGACTCAGCATCCTGTAGCCTGTCCGTCCGGCCTGACCGAGAAAGGGGGACTCGCCGGCCAACGGCAGAACTTATGTCGTTCTGTATAGAATCGTGGTTCTTTGCCGCTTTTCCAAAAATCGCTTATAATGGGCGCACAACAAATGGAAATCCGGTTGCCTTGGCCGTTCGATCGACTGGATCTATGGCCTTTTTTTCATGTGCATTCCAGGGATTATTTCAGGAGACACGTGTGAGGTTATCCATGAGAAGCGCTTGCCAACGAATTCAAACATGTAGTCCGTTATCGAAGATGTATGCCTGTATCGGGCTGGCTGTGGTGTTGCTGTGCGCGTGCCAGAAAACTGAGATTAAACCCCTGGACATCGTCACCGGGGATACATGTCTGCGCTGCAAAGCTCCGATTACAGAAAAGCACTTCGCAGCTGAATTTGTCACAAAGGATGGCTTTGTTCGCAAGTTCGACGATATTTCATGCATGACCCAGCATGCTACGAAGGTGGGCAGGAACAACATCTCCGCTTATTACGTGGCTGACTTCCCAAGCCAGAAATGGCTCAAGGCCGAAGAAGCGCACTTCGTGCAGTCCGATCAGATCAGCACTCCGAAGAACAGCGGATTGCTTGCATTCAAGGATGAGGCCCAGGCAAAGTCACTCGCGAACCAGTATCAGGCGAAGTTGCTGGCTTTCACTGACCTGTTGAAGTAGGTTGTAGGAAAGGTAGCCGTGCGGACCGTGTTGCCTGTCACCGTATTTTGCGATTCCCTATAATTCGATTAAGGTAAACCACCGCCTCCGGCGGTGAGACTCGAAAGGGCTGTGCCGCTCCGGCGTTGGTTGGACAAGATGAGACATGGAAATGCAGGGATCAACCATAACAGCAAGCCCGCGCCCTGGAAGGGCGCACAGCCAGTAGCCCCGGGCAAGCGCAGCGCAGCCCGGGGTTGGGAATTGAGGAAGTCGAGAGCC
>DASQID010000475.1:0-2157 GCA_035631775.1 Acidobacteriota bacterium | reverse complement strand
GTACTTCTCCAGCAGCAGGAAGATTCGTTTGACCGGGTCCTTTGATCGTTTAAAGACGGGCGCCAGCAGCATCGGCCTCAAGTTTTGCTGATACCAGTCCAGCACCGTCATCAGAAGGTCTTCTTTGCTGGTGAAGAAGAAGTAGAAGCTGCCGCTATTGGCGTTGGCCTTCTCGAGGATTTCCGCCATTCCCGTTCCAGCGTAGCCGTGCGCATAGAACAACTCGACCGCTGCTTGGATGATCCGTTCACGGGTGGAGGGCTTTGGATCTTTCATAGAGCTTACTTGAATGACCAAGTAACTATGATCCAGGCGTTCGTAAAATGCAAGCCCTGGATCTGAATCACAACGCCTGCTGGGTCCTGTAATTTCCAGGCGAGCCCTTAGGGCCGGCGCAAGAATAACTTCACATTTTGCTGCTGGTCCCCAGGCCCGTTGGCGAGGCGCGAGCGACGAGCTATACCCGGGGTGGTATGCGAGGAGCGAGCAACAAAGCCAGCGGGCCTGCGGGCCGAAGCCTGAAAGGGCGCGACGGTGCTCGCGCCAAAAGGTGAATTTATTCTTGCGCCAGCCCTTAGACATCAAACAGGATCTCCTGCCTGCGGGAACAGCGATCACCCGCGTGCACGTAGCTTGAGCAGCCCCTGGTACCGCAGCCAGGCAGCACAGGCCTGCGTCCAGGTGGAACACGGATGTTCGCTCGGACGGACACCGAAATCGTGGGCGGCCGTCGCGTAGATGTGCAGCTCCGCGGGAACGCCGGCTCGCTTCAGGGCAAGATAAGTGACCACACTGTGATCGGGATTGCTGATGATGTCGTCGCCGCCATGAGCCAAAAAGACCGGGGGTGCACCTGCAGGAATCCGCAAGCCGGGAGCCAGTCCATCCTTGTCATTGGCCTTCAGGTACCCCGAATAGCACAGGACAGCGAAATCGGGACGGCAGCTCACATTGTCCGACTCGTCGACCGGCTCGTAGGTTCGGTTTTCGAAACCCAGCGCCGTCGCGAGCGCGAGGTGGCCACCCGCCGAGAATCCGACAATGCCGATCCTCCGGGGACTGATTCCCCAGTCCTCCGCCCTGCTCCGCACTAAGCTGACAGCCCGTTGGGCATCCTGGAGTGGGCGTCGCGCCGGCTCGCCCTTGGGCTCGTCGGGCCGACGTGGCACTCTGTATTTTAGGATAATGCCTGTCACGCCCAACGAATTCAGCCAGGATGCGACTTCCTCGCCCTCCAGTTGCCAGTAGAGATTCCAGTATCCGCCCCCGGGGCAAATCAGCATTGCGGTTCCTGTGTCTCTCTCCATCGGCGGCCGATAAATTGTAATCGTCGGTCGGCTCACGTTGGTGATCATCCTCGTCGGATCCGTGACCTCGACCTGCCTGCTGTCCAGCCGCGGCGACATCAGTGATCTTTCCTCTCCGATGTTGTCGGACTCATCCGGAACCTTGCCGGGCCAAAGCTCCACCACCACTGGTTTATCGGCCGCGACCATCACTCCCGCTGCGCAGATGATGGCGATGGATGTCAGGGATGATCCCAGTCGCATTGTGACACCTCCAAAGGTCGCGCAGACAGGGGACGCTCCCGTTTGTGCCGATCTCCGCAAAGCTGTAGCCAAGGAAAGGGGCTTGTCTGCTGTTTATTTATTGCTGGGGTGCAACAGTTCCTCTTTCAACGAAAACACATTCGCGGTCAGAAACGGGGAGCGTCCCCTGTTTCTGCTATTTCTGTCACTGCTGAGTCTTGGCCGCGCAGCGAAAACCCATGATGTCGTACCACATGCTCGGTCGAAAACTCCACCGGCGGCTGCTTGTTGCAGTGTGGTACCACGAGCCGCCACGAATGACCCGTCTTCTGCCCATCCATCCGGGCGAGGTCAGAATGTTCAGCGTACCGATGGCAGGCCCTTGAGGATTGCTACGCGGACTGCTCTTGTAGTAGTTTGAATCGTACCAGTCGGACACCCATTCCCAGACATTTCCATACATATCATAGAGGCCGAACTGATTCGGTTTCTTCTGCCCCACCGGGTGGGTCAGCCCGCCATAGCTGTTCACGTACTTCTTGAGATGCAAATACCTTCCCGCTATGAACCGCATGAGATGATCGTCAGCTCCGGAAATACCCCAATACCACGCATAATCTCCATAAGA
>DASQID010000474.1:0-14066 GCA_035631775.1 Acidobacteriota bacterium | reverse complement strand
TCAGGCTGCGGCCCGCAGGCCCGCTGGCTTTGTTGCTCGCTCCTCACATACCACCCCGGGTATAGCTCGTCGCTCGCGCCTCGCCAGCGGGCCTGGGGGCCAGCAGCAAAATGTGAAGTTATTCTTGCGCCAGCCCTTAGGTCTCTTGTCGGAGGTCAGATCTTCTGGTAGAGCTCGGCGCCCTTTTCGAGAAACTCCCTACTCTTTTGCTCCATGCCCGCTTGAAGCGCCTTCTCATCGGGTACCCCCAAGCTGGCGGCATAGTCGCGCACATCCTGTGTGATTTTCATCGAACAGAAGTGCGGTCCGCACATGCTACAGAAGTGGGCAATCTTGGCTCCCTGCTCAGGCAGCGTTTCATCATGGAATTGGCGTGCACTCTCGGGATCCAACGAGAGATTGAATTGATCCTCCCAGCGGAATTCGAAACGCGCTTTTGACAGGGCATCGTCGCGCAACCGGGCCCCTGGATGTCCTTTGGCAAGATCGGCTGCGTGCGCTGCGATCTTGTAAGCAATCACGCCATCCCTGACGTCCTTCTTGTCCGGGAGGCCAAGGTGTTCCTTGGGAGTCACATAGCAGAGCATCGCCGTGCCGAACCAGCCGATCATCGCCGCGCCTATCGCGCTTGTGATGTGATCGTAACCGGGTGCGATGTCCGTTACCAGCGGCCCCAGCGTGTAAAATGGCGCCTCGTGACAGGCCTCGATCTCCCGGTCCATGTTCTCCTTGATGAGGTGCATCGGCACGTGGCCGGGGCCCTCGATCATAACCTGGCAGTCGTGATCCCATGCCTTTAGTGTCAGCTCGCCGAGGGTATCCAATTCCGCAAACTGCGCATCATCGTTCGCATCCGCGATTGAACCGGGGCGAAGTCCGTCGCCGAGAGAGAACGCTATGTCGTAAGCTTTCATGATCTCGCAGATCTCCTCGAATCTAGTGTAGAGAAAGCTCTCGAGGTGATGGGCCAGACACCATTTGGCCATTATCGAACCGCCGCGGCTCACAATTCCGGTCACACGTGCTGCCGTCAGCGGGATATAGCGCAGCAGAACTCCTGCATGGATTGTGAAGTAGTCCACTCCCTGCTCAGCCTGTTCGATGAGCGTGTCGCGGAATATCTCCCACGACAGTTCCTCGGCCTTCCCCCCAACCTTCTCCAGCGCTTGGTAGATCGGCACGGTCCCGATGGGGACAGGCGAATTGCGGATGATCCACTCCCGGGTCTCGTGGATGTTCTTGCCCGTCGAGAGGTCCATCACGGTGTCGGCACCCCAACGTGTTGCCCAAGTCATCTTTTCAACTTCCTCCTCGATCGAGGAAGTGACCACCGAATTGCCGATGTTGGCGTTGATCTTCACCAGAAAATTGCGGCCGATCGACATCGGCTCGCTCTCCGGATGGTTAATGTTGGCGGGAATGATGGCTCGGCCGCGGGCGACTTCGCTGCGCACGAACTCGGGATCCAGATTTTCGCGCAGCGCTACGAATTCCATCTCTGGCGTCACGATGCCCTTGCGGGCGTAATGCATCTGGGTCACGTTGCCGCGTCCTCGCAGCACGCGGCGGCGGTTGGGCAGAGGTGTGTCCGGATCACTGTGACCGGGGACGGGTCGATAGCTCGGCTCCATCACGTCATACTCGCCTCTGGCGAGAATCCAGGGGGTGCGCAACCCCGGCAAACCCTGCCGAAGATCGATCGTGATGGCGGGATCGGTATAGGGTCCCGAGGTATCGTAGACCCGCACCGGTGGATTGGTCTCGACCTCACCAGTCATGCCCTTCGTGGGCGAAAGGGAGATTTCCCTCATCGGGACCCTGATTCCGTGAGGCCCCGAAACAAAGACCTTTCTCGAGCCCGGCAACGGCTCGGTGTTCGCGGCCCGGGCGCCTGGTTCTGCATTACGGAGCTGACGCATATTCCTCACCTCCAACTTCTCATTTTACCGCCGCGAAGGGACAGAGGCCATGGAGTTCTGCCTCCGTCACTCCACCTTTTTCCTTAACATTGGAAGGCTTCCGGCACGAGATGACGGGTGGCAGGGTTGCACTGGAACGGCAGAGCCTTTTCAAGTCGTCAGAGGCGGTGGTTTACCTTAATAGAATTAATCCGACTCACACGAGCGTCGGCTTGCTCCCACGATGCCTGATCGAACTTTGATGCCCGAAACTGGTAGGGTCTCGTAGCGGAAGGAATTTCAAGAGGCAGAGCTCTCTTCCAGTGCCTCCCGGAGAGTCGACTTACCCACCTGGCGTGGGCCGAGAAGCAGGATATTTTTCCTCGACCGAGAAATCCGATCGGCCAGCAGTCTGTCTCGCATGTGGGCATTTTACGTCGTAATTGACCCACATGCAAGACGACGCAGCCATGCCACGTTCATGTTTCATGGGTCCGCGAGATGCAACTGGCCGCAGCGGCGCGCGAACGCCATCGGCTTCCAACGCTCGGGCTGGTCAGGATGATCTGGGCACGATGTGCGTGATGAGATCGGCAAGCTGTTTGGCCGAAGGACGCAATTCGGGATCCTTCGAAAGCATCTGGTGGACCAGAACATCCAGATCCGCGGGAATGTTGGGATTGTGCACGAGCAACGAAGGAGCTTCCTCTGTAAGGTGTTTCATGGCAATCGTAATGCCGCTTCCGTCGTTTGACTGAAACGGCAGCCTTCCGGACAACATCCAGTACAGAACAATTCCCAGACTGTACACATCCGAGCGCCCGTCATAGGGCCGGTTCACCAAGCGCTCCGGGGCCATATAGGCCGGTGTACCGACGATGCTGCCGGTCATTGTCATGCTCTCCAGCGTCTGATCGCAGGCGGCTTCCATCATCTTTGACACGCCAAAATCCAGAAGTTTGACCACCTCGCCCTTCTTGGTTTGATGCAGATAGATGTTCTCCGGCTTGATGTCGCGGTGCACAATCCCCGCAGCATGAACTTCAGCCAGCGCTTCGCAGACAGGAACAATGATGGCCGCCGCGCGTTGAGGACTGAGCACACCCTTCTCGTGCAGTTCCATCCCCAGAGTGCGTCCCTGGAGCAATTCCATTACGAGGAATGCGATCCCTGTAGACGAGATGCCGTTATCCAGAATCTCCACCGCATTGGGATGTTTGACGCGGCTGGCGGCAATCCCTTCCTGGCGAAAGCGCTCCAGCGAATCAGGGGTGTCGTTGCCTGCGGTCGGGCGAAATACTTTGATGGCCACCGGCAGAGACAATCCCAGATGAAGTCCCCGGTAAACGGCGCCAAAAGATCCGGTACCGATCTTTTCATCCACACGGTATTTTTCGTCCAGGACGGTTCCAGGCAAGGCTCTGGCCAGGGCGGAAAAGACGAGGTCGGTCCTCTTCTGGGCCTGAATCAGCTCGCTGTTCTTCCGCATGAGTTCCTTGTTCTGCCGGGCCAGGTCCCTCTGCAATCTGGAGATCTTGAGCTG
Source organism: Acidobacteriota bacterium (assembly GCA_035631775.1). Taxonomy (GTDB): domain Bacteria; phylum Acidobacteriota; class UBA6911; order UBA6911; family UBA6911; genus DASQID01. The sequence continues at coordinate 10,625 of DASQID010000474.1, read as the reverse complement.
GTTCTCGACCCGCGCAATCACCTCCTCCGCCTGAAAGGGTTTCGTGACGTAATCCACGCATCCCGCCCGGAAGGCCCCGACCTTCCCCGCGGTATCATCCAGCGCGCTTATGAATATGACAGGGATTTCACGCAGAACGCTGTCGGCTTTTAGTCTGTTCAGGATCTCGTATCCGTTTAGATCCGGCATCATGATATCAAGGAGCACAAGATCGAACTGCCGGACCAACATGAGGGACAACGCCTCGCGCCCGCCTGGTGCCGTCGCCACGTGATGACCCTGGCGCTGCAGGTAGCGCGAGAGTATGTCGCGATTGTTCTCGTTATCATCGACCACCAGCAGCGACGCCTGTCCCGTCTCGGGATATGGCACTTCCCGCCGGCGTGCGGGCTCATGTTTGGCGTCGGTATGAACCGTGAGATTGTCGCTCTGGCTGAGGATCTCCGTGCGTTCCGTGATTGTCCATGCAGAGCAATCGATGTCCTGTATGAGCGCTCGCAGCTTCAAACATGCCATGCGGATACGCTGAAGATCGCCGACGCTTTCCGCAAGCCCATTCGAGCCGACCTCCTCCAATAGCCTCTCATTGCTGACGATGATGCCGTCCAGACGTTCACCCAGCCGGCTCCTGATCTGGGCGCCGATATCAGCCAGGTTCAGATCGAGTTTTCCCTCCTCAATCTTCAAAGGAGCGAGAACATCGTTGACCGTCGCGACCATGTGCATTCCACCTTCGTGGACGCTGGTCAGCCCTGGGACGGCGTCATGCCATTCCCCTCTGACGGCGTCCTCGAGCAGCATCTCGCTATATCCGATGATCGCGTTGAGAGGGGTGCGCAATTCGTGACGAAGATGGGCGAGGAACGCACGCCGGTTGTGCGTGCTTTCAACCCCCATCCCGAGTGGCAGTCCGTCCGGGATCACGACGAGCCGTCCTTCCTGAGGAGAGACTCGACCTTGGCCAGGAGACGGGGAAGGTCCACCGGTTTGGTGTCGTAGTCGTCGCAGCCGGCTTCCATGGCTTTCCCGCGGTCCCCGGACATGGCGTGTGCGGTCAGCGCGATAATCGGGATTGACCGCGTCTCAGGTGAGGACTTGAGTTGCCGCGTGGCTTCCCATCCATCCATGACGGGCAGGCTCATGTCCATGAGGATAAGGTCAGGAGCCTCGGATCGGCCCATCGACACTCCGGATCCGCCGTCCACGGCGACGACCACCTGATATCCTTTACGCTCCAGCCGGCGGGCCAGCATATCGCGATTCATTTCGTTGTCTTCAACCAGCAAGATCTTAGGCATTTCCAGTACTCGCAAAAGGGGGGAGTTCCGCCTTTCAGTCTTCGGGGGACGTGATGCGGTAATTATGCACACAGGACTCGCTCAGTCGGTCAGGGAGGCACCACGGGAGTGCCGGTATGTTCCGCAATCTTCTGGGTTCTGGGCGGCACACAGGCGGCGACGAGGTTGCGCACCTCGCACAGCAATTCGTCGCGGCTGCAGCTTCCCTTCTGCAGAATCTTTTTGACCAGGCCGTCCAGACGTTGGCGATCCTCATTGCTGATGTCCATTGCGGTGACCACAACAACAGGAATCTCCTGCCACTCCTGTTTGCGGTGCAGCTGTTCGACAAACTCGAACCCGTCCATCTCCGGCATCATTAGATCCAACAGGATCAAATCCGGACGCCTCCGGGCTAGAAGGTCGAGCGCCACGCGACCATTGACCGCTTCCAGGACTCCCCAACCCTCCATTTCCAGAGATCGGTGCAGCATCTCACGGGTAGAGCTCTCGTCCTCGACCACCAGCACCGTCGAAACAGGATCACGACGATATTTCCTGAGGATCCCGATCAGACGGTCGCGATCGATGGGTTTGGTCAGGTACTCGGCGGCGCCCAGTGCAAAGCCCATGTTTCTATCGTCCACTATGGTCAGCATAATGACAGGGATGGACGCCAACTCCGGGTTACCCTTCAATGATGCCAGCACCGACCAGCCGTCCATGCGCGGCATCATCACGTCCAGCGTTATGGCAGCGGGCCGGAGCTTGTCGGCCAGACGCAATCCTTCCTCACCATCGGCTGCGCAGGCTATACGGTAGCCCTCCCTAATGAGAGAGCGCTGAATTAGTTCTCTCACCGCCGCATCGTCGTCGATTACGAGCACCAGCGTGGAGCCGGCATCGGTGGCGCCCTCGGCTTCGCCGGCCGGTTCCGGCAGGGGTTTTTCTTCGCCGACCTCTGCAGGCAGGGTGATGGTAAAAGTGGTTCCCTGGCCGAGCCGGCTATCAACCGAGACGCTGCCGTCCATCATTTCGCAGAATCTCTGCGTTATCGTGAGCCCCAACCCCGTACCGCCGTATTTACGCGCAATGGAGGCATCGGCCTGTGTAAACGAGTCGAACACACGTGCTATCTGCTCCGGGGTCATGCCAATGCCCGAGTCACTTACACGAAAGACGATGCGATCAGTTGAGCCCTCAGCCAGGCGAGTGGCCTCCAGCACAATCTTCCCTTTGCTCGTGAATTTGCAGGCGTTGCTCAGAAGATTAAACAGGGACTGGCGCACTTTCGTCAGGTCGGTGCGCATCGAGCCGACACCCGGTGCGCAGCGAACCTCCAGCGTGTTGGAGTTCTTTTCCAGCAGAGGCTGAATCGTAGCGGCCACATCATGAACCATGTTGGAAACCTGAAATGATTCCAGGTACAGTTCCATCTTGCCGGCTTCGATTTTGGACAGATCAAGAATGTCGTTGATGAGCGCGAGCAGATGGCGCCCGGACTCGTAGATCCTCCTCAGATCGGGAATGAACTTCTCCTGACCCAGTTCCTCGGCCTCCTCGCTCAGCATCTCGCTGTATCCGATGATGGCGTTCATCGGCGTCCGCAGCTCGTGACTCATATTAGCCAGGAATTGGCTCTTCGCCCGGCTGGCTGCCTCCGCCTCATCGCGGGCTGCGCGCAGCTCCATGTGGCGCCGCTCCAGCTCTTCGTTGGCATGCGTCAATTGGGCGTGCGCCGAACTGAGGCGATCACTCATGTCGTTAAATGCCCGCGCGAGGTCCCCCACCTCGTCGTGGCGGTGAATTTCGATCTTCCGGCCGTAGCTGCCGCTCCCGATCAGGGCCGTTCCCTCCTTGAGCTGGTTCAAGCCTCGAACCAGATGGCGCGAAAACCCCCAGGCGACCGCGAGTGCCACAATTGCAGAGACTGAAAAAATGGCTATTGTGACCTGGGCAGTCAGGCGCGCGACCCGGTAAAAATTCGTGCTGGCAGCTTCCACAAGGTCCCGCTCATCATGCTGCAGCGCTGGCAACAGCTCCTGCATGACCTGCTGGCTCAGCGGATCGGCGTGCACGACGAGTTCAGTGATAGCTACGGACTGACGTATACCCTGATTCTCGTAGAACCGGAGCCAGGAGGCGCCGAGATTCTGGAAGGCTTTTTCGAACGAAACCATGCGGGGCGACATCTTGGATTCCGAAAGCTCGCCCAGCTTTCGAATGTTGCCGCCGATTCTGTCCAACCTGGCACTAAAACGCGCGACATCATCGGGCGTCGGACCTGTCGCGGATTCCGGCAGCTGACGCATCTGCCGCACCCATTCGTGCACGTTGTTCAGATCTTCACGAATATTGGAGATCAGAATCTGACGCGATCCGGCGCGTCGCAATTCATCTACGGTCTCCTCCCGCTTTACACTGCTCAGGAAAAAGACGACCAGGTTCAGGCCAAACAGCACCAAAACAACCATGAACGACAGAATCAGTCGCCGCCGAATGGTCATTACCGTCTCGATCAGTGCAGTGGATATCCTTTGTCGCCCGGCAGGCGCCCATCGATCCGAAGCACCTTCAGCCCCTTAGGAACCTGACCGGCATCCACGAACGCCACCGCACCCGGAAGGGCACGCACGAGCTCGGTTGCGGTTTCGTTTGAATAGACAATCTGGGGATCTCCCGGCGCTTCGGCACGGAACACTTTTTCCATCCAGTAACGTCTGAATTCCACCTCGGTCATCCGGTACACGGTTCGCAGGATGACCTCGCGCTCGCGCGCAACCGGTGCCCGCATTAAAAGAGTTACCTTCACTCCGGGAGCCCAAAACTGCCGCTCCCCCAGAAGGAGCCTCCGAACCTCGTTGAATGTGAGGTTGTCCACCGGCAGCTCGGGACGGACAACAATCGCTACGTCGCCCCCCTTGGCATCCGCTGCCGCTCCGGGGAGGCTAAGGATGAGCAGTGCAAGCGCCAGAAACCAGGTGATCCGAACCATAGTCTTCACAGTCGCTCAATGTTGAGTTGCAGAGCACAGTGTTGAGGCACGCCTCTGCAATTCAGTGCGCCTCAGAAAGCAAATGAGAGTTGCGTCGTAATGCCGTTGAACCCGCCCAGGTTGCGTCGTTCCGTCCGGTCATATTGGAGCTTGAATGCAGCAAATTCGCTGAAATCGTAGCGGATACCAACCGAGGGGCCGTGCATCAGCCCGACATCCTGAAAGACGAGATCGCTCCTCGGAACGTTCACATACTGGTAGCGGAAATATGGACGGAGGGTACCCAGCTTGTGCGATATTTGAGTATAGAATCCCGGGGTATGCTCAACACGATCGGTTCCGTTGACGGAGTTGCGAATCAGCAGCCCTTCGTTGAGCCATTCGAACGCAGGTCCCTGGTATATGGCGTGCACGGCCATGATAGTCTGCCCGATGTTTGGAAGACCTTGTGGGGTCAGATTGTCGTGATAAATCGAGAAGCCTGCTTCAAATCCCTGCAGCTTTGTCGGCCGGGTCAGGAGCGCGAAATTGAGTGCCTTCCCGTTGTTTTCATCCATGACGTTCTGCACGGGCTCATCGAGCGGTGAACGAGACGTCCTCCCGTTGCCAATCTCAGCGATGTAATGCAATCCAAGTTCGCCCGAGGGAATACGCCCTGTGGCCGAAATACCCACATTGTGGATCGGCAGGATCCCTCCCTTGTCCTCGAACTCGAACAGGAATGGGCGTCCGACTGCCGTTTGCATCCAGGTGCTGTGGTGATAAGCGGTGTTGTACCAGCCAATCGCGGTGTGATAACGGCCGAAGCTGACGTTGAAGTAGTCGCTTGCCGAATATTGCAGCAGTAAACGCTCCAGATCCACCCCGACCGAATTCCTCTGGTCACCTTCTATCACAGCTTCAGCGAGGAAACTCAACTGGTCGGAAAGCCTCGAGGTTATGAAAAGGTTGAACTGACCGAGGGCAAACGTATTCGTATCCCCCGAGCGGTCGGTCGCGTGGAAGTCGACGTCCGAAAAGCCACGGAAGTTCATCTTGGCAAAGTCGACGGATCGCGGATGCGTCATTGGAGCCATAGCCTGGGCTGGGGCGGGAGACGACGACACATCCGCACTAGGCGTGCCGGAGGCCGCCGGCCTGGAAGCCGATTCAGGGGAGTTTGAAGTTGCGGCGGCGCGCTGAGCCTTCAGCTCTCTAACCTCCGCTTCCAGTTGCTGAACTCGCTCCAGCAGTTGCTGAATGACTTCGTGATCGCTGCCTGGCGGGACAACGGGTTGCTGCGCGGCCGCGATCTGGACCAGGAACGGCACCAACAAAAACATCCCTCGCATCCGAGGCCTCCTTCATGCGTGCGAGCCTTGAGATTCCGGCTTTTACTGAGCCTGAAAGAACTACAGCCAAGTAAGCAGTTATGCTGCAAGGATTATTCGGCGTACTACAACGCCCAAGTCATTGGCTTCTTCGATCTTTCGTCGACCCTCGAGTTTTAACGGTCACTATGTGGGAGCCGGCCGCCAGGACTCAGGTTTACGGGAAGAATCCCCAGATAACGATTGATTGCTGCTCAGGTGCTCCACGGTGATCCGCTACGATCGCGGGGAGAGGCCAGACAGACAAACCCGTCGCGTACGCATTTCTTCTTATGATTCCCGAGCTTACCTTTCTATTACCTGATCCGGTGGTTGCTGTCAAGTGCGGCATTCCGCGGCCTCATTCGAAAGCAGGAGAGATTAATTCGACGAGTCTCCACCTGCAGAGCGGGTGACTTCAAAAAGCCCCCTGGAGGGGACCCGGAGGGGGCAAGCTAACAGCCCCGGGCAAGCGCAACCCGGCCCGGGGCTACTTGCTGTGCGCCCTCCAGGGCGCGGGCTTGCCGTCATGGATGATCCCTGCATTTCGATGCCTCCTCTTGTCCAACGAACGCCGGAACCGACAAGCCCTTCCGAGTCGCACCGCCAGAGGCAGTGGTTTCCCCGATGGAATGAACTTGGAGATCACTGGCGTTCAGGCTATTTCTTGGGGAGTTCGTCGAACAGCTGACGAACAAAAGGCACGAAGCCTTCGTAACTGCGGAATGGCTCGAGAGCCGGCGATGTCAGGAAGGAATCCAGCTCACGTCCGGCGGAGACTGCCTTCGCAGTCTCGCCGCGCAGCTTGTGCGCCGCATCCAGCAGATCCTTCATGTCCTGCAGATTGGCCTGCGGGCCGTGCGCGGAGATGACGATGATTGACTCCTCAAGGGATTTCTCCTCACCAGGCTTCACCTCCGCTTTGGGCGGGATTTTGGGTGGGATGGCAGCCTTTAGCAGAGGCACGGCGTCAATGACCTCCTTCATCGCATCCAGCCAGCCGAGCGCACTGCCGCCCCCTGGGGTTGAGTCGATGTCGGGATATCTGCCTTCGACGAAGAGATTTCCCACTATCAAGACCTTTTCAGATGGCACAAAGACTACAACATCTCCTCCAGTGCACGCCTTGTGTTGCACCGCAAGCACACGAACTTCGGTCCCTCCTGGGAAGAGTCGCATTTGGTGCTGGAACATGAGGTGTACAGTAGAATCGGAACCGGCAATCTTCCTGTCCGGTTGTTCCACGCCTGCCGAAACCGAAGCGCGCGCTGTCTCGGTCAATTCGAAGATTTGCCGGCTCCCAAGCAGCAGGGCTCCCTGCTCGACGAATCGGTCGGTGCCGCCGGACCTCGCAAGACGATAGTCCGTGTTGATTACCCAGCGCACTGGCCGGGTGCTGAGCCTCCTGATCGCGTCGAGCGCTGAATGCTCTGAATCGGCTGGAGGATTCACCAGAAGCACTCCTTCGTCCGATACGACAGCAACAACGTTGGCGGTTTCCTCCTTCGACTGGAAGTAATAGCAGTGATCGCTGACCTTCTCAAATCTCGGGACGGCAGCGAAGCCGAGCAAACCGGCTGTGACGGCAAAGACAGGCAAGAGAGCGTGGATGGCTGATCTAGTCATGGGCCGACCCCGTCGAGCCGCAGCTCCTGGAAAAATTGCGTTATCAATTGCTGGACTCGGTCGAGTTCGCGAGCAAAGAAGTGATCCGCACCTTCAATGAGAGCCACTCTCGAGGTGGGAGGCAGCCGCCGTGCCAGCCGCTCGATCCGATCCCTGGGGCAGAACTCATCCTGTGTTCCGACAATGAAAAGAGAGGGCTTGTCATTCTCAACCAGGAATTCAAAATCGTAGAAGTTCAGGGGAAGTCCAAGTCCCGCCAAAGCCCGGATCCTCTTCTCGGACGCCGCGACCTCGAGGCCCACCCAGGCACCGAAAGAGAAGCCTACCAAAGCCAAGGGAATTGCCGGATAACGTTGCTCAAGCCAGTCGATTACGGACACGACATCGTCTTTCTCGCCGATTCCCTGGTCGAATGTGCCGGTGCTGGATCCGACGCCTCGAAAATTGAAGCGCAGGGCGGCAAATGACGCTTCCATGATGGCTTTCCCCGCGCGGAAGACGACGCGATTATCCATCGTGCCGCCATACACAGGGTGAGGGTGGCACAACACTGCAGCGCCGCGCAAAGGGGTGTCGTTCGGCTCTCGCAGAATCGCCTCGAGATGCACCGTCCGCCCCGGGATAATGAAGGTGTCAGGTCTGGAAAATTTCATTTTTGCCAGTGGTCGTCTCTCCGGGATGTCCTCAGCTCAAAAAAGAAATTTTCAAGACCTGTCACCCATCTCTTATCCTGTGCGCAGGCTGAGCGGAACTTCGAGTCCATGCGTCTCCATGAGGGCGGAATCTTTCAGCAGGTTCCGCGTATCCCCGTCCGCCCAGATCTTGCCGCGATCCATGAGGACCGTCCGCGAGCAAAGTGCCAGGACAAACTCAAGATCGTGGGTTGCTATGATCAGAGTCGCGGGGAGCTTTGCGATCAACTCAATCAGATGACGCCTGTTGCGCGGGTCCAGGTTGCTGGTGGGTTCATCCAAAGCAAGGATCGAGGGCTCCATGGACAGGATGGTGGCCAGCGCCACGCGCTTGCGTTCGCCGAGACTCAAATGATGTGAAGAACGATTCCGAATCGATTGATCCAGCCCGACATCGCGAAGTGCGTTCTCCACGCGATGCGGTATATCTTCTTGTGGAACGGCCAGATTCAGGGGCCCGAAAGCAACGTCCTCGTGAACCGTGGGGCAGAAGAGCTGATCGTTCGGATCCTGGAATAGGACCCCAACCAGTTTCCGGATTTCGCGCAGGTTTTTCGAATCCAGGGCTTGCCCCCGGATCCGCACCGTGCCATTGCCGGCAAGAACACCGTTCAAGTGGAGCAGCAGAGTAGATTTGCCGGCCCCACTGGGACCGACCAAGGCCATGCGTTCGCCCTCGCGCACATCCAGGTCGACGGAGTCCAGAGCCTTCGTCCCATCAGGATAGCTGTAGTTCAGCCTGGTAATTCGAACCGCATATTCGTCCATGTCGTCCCACGATGCGTATACGACATTCCTTGCCCACCGCCAAAGACTTGCAGCGGCTTAGGAGATTGGATCCGCGACAAGCAGGCAGCAGGCAGTAGAAGCCTCGACTGAATGCGATTGCAGCACTTGGCCTCTACATCTGTACCTCTTAGTTGCACCACTTCAGGCCCAAAGCTTGGCTACTTGATCGCCCCAGAACGTGACGAAAATAACAAAGGCGACGCCGGCAAGAAAGAGCAAATCCCGCCAGGTAAATCTGCGCGGCGCAAGGACCTGGAAGTCTCCCTCGTATCCCCGGGAGAGCATAGCCTGGTACATCCGCTCGGCGTGTTCGAATGAGCGGATCAACAGTGTGCCCAGCATCGATCCCAGAAGCCTCAGTTCGGCTCGCACTGGAGCCCGGCCGAAACGCCTGCAGTCGCGTGCCTGGCGCATGCGCATGACTTCCTCCGTCAGGACGAACAGGTATCTGTAAAGAAAGCTCAGGTTCAAGACCAGGATGCGGGGGCAGCCCAGTTTGCGCAAACCACGGAGAAGTTCCACAAATCGTGTTGTGTTTGTGAGGACGATCAGGATCATAAGACACAGAATCGCCCGCAGGAAAAGGGCGCCGAGCCCCGAAATTCCCTTCCAGGGCGCGGCCAAGCCGGCCAGAACGATGAATGGCAGAATCATCAGTGTCCGCCCGACGATGTAACTGAGCGGGATCTGGGAGATACCCATCAAGATCGCCGTGAGGAAGAAATAGGCAAAAAAAGCAAAGTCTGCTCCATTCGGGATCGACAGCACGGCAATTATTAGGGCAGTGAAGCCAAGCAGTTTGGTGCGCGCCTCCAGAAAATGAAGTGGCGAATCGAGGCCGGCGTAACGATCGATGAAACTGTGCTTCACGAGCGGCTCCTTTTCCACTGAGCCACGCGGCTTGCCAGGTATGCAACCCCGATGAGTAGAACGAACAAAGCGGTGCGAATGAAGTAGCCGCCGAACCGGTCAGGGGAGGAAAGCGGATCGACCGTTCCTTCTGCCGCGGGATCCACCCCGATCAACCTCTGAAGAGGATCGGGAAGTTGGGAACTTCCTGCCACCGCCAGGATGAGGGTGGGCATCCCCACCAGTACGACGGCTCCGATCCAGTCTGCGATTCCCAGGCGGGCTTTGGAATTGTAGTCCAGCAGATCGGGGCGCACGCGCCCCAAGAAAGTAAGGACGCCTGCAGTCAGACCGCCCTCGACGATCCCGATGATCGCATGGTAACCAGTCATCGCCGGCAATCCGATGTGAAGCGGGATGGCGCCGGATAGCGCCATCTGAACCGCACAGGCAGCCGACGAAAGAACCAACGAAAGCCAGCCTGAAATAAAGCCGGCAAGCGCGGCCGGCCGGCCGGCCCTGCCTGAACCTCCTGAGAGCCGGAAGAGTGTATAGCCGCTGAAAGTCGTTACCGCTCCGATGTTGAATATATTTGCTCCTAGAGCGATAAGGCCGCCATCCTGCAGAAACAAGGCCTGGGCAATGATCACGGTCGCTATGGTCAGCAGCCCGGCCATCGGCCCTAGTAGGATGCCAAGCAAGGCACCACCTATGAGATGTCCGGAAGTTCCGCCGAGGATGGGGAAGTTGAGCATCTGGGCAGCGAAAACGAATGCGGCGAGCACACCCATTATCGGGACTTTGCGCCCCACGTCTTCCAGCTTGACCCTGGCTGCGGCATACAGGACACCTGCGGCTGAGACGGCATCCATCGATACCGCGATTCGGTTTGTGAGAAATCCGTCCGGGATATGCATCGACCGGGAATTGTAGACCAACCTGCGCGTACGGCCAAGCCATCAAAATCTGCCGCCAATTCACGGCTTTCCCGAAGCATGAGGCAATCATTCGTACTACAAACCTCCAAATCCTTGCCACCTCGACAAGG